>JBGPMY010000244.1:0-3353 GCA_041487235.1 Dehalococcoidia bacterium | reverse complement strand
GCACGCGGTTTTCGATCACGGACGACGGCCTCTGGTGCGGCTACCACACCGGCTTGCCCATCTGCCGCGACTACCGGCCGCCCTTCCGCTTTACCGGCCGCCTGCGCCGCGTCGTCGTCGAGGTCGACGGCCCGCGCTTCATCGACCCGAAGACGGAGGCCGAGATCGCCATCACTTCGCAGTAGGAAACCTCCTGGGCGACTCGTCAGGGATATCCACTACGGGCGCCGCGGCGATCAGGTAGGGACAGGCCCTTCGGCCTGTCCGGCCCCATCAGCCGGTGGTTCGATTCGCGGACTGCCGACTCGATGTCCTACAGCCGAACATCTAATCGGTGGCCCCGGAGCCGCCGAAAGAGAGGACCCATGGCGACCATCACCATTGGCCACAGGCCGGACCTCACGAACGAACAGGTGCAGCAGATCTTCGCGCAGCGTTTCGCCGACTGCGAGATCATCAGGTCGAACGCGGTCAACCGCGACTTCATTATCAAGAAGAACGGCTGGACCGGCGTCGGCGTGCGGCTGAAGCAGGAGAAGAACGCCACCACGCTCGTCTTCACCGCGCTGATGCCGAACGTTCTCCTCCAGACGCTCTTCGGCGGCCTGTTCGCCTACGCGTTCCTGCGCAAGAGCTGGAAGGAGATGGAGCTGGAGATCGCCGGCTTCATCCGGCTGGAGCCGGAGTTCCAGCGCAAGCGTCCGGCGTACGAGAAGCCTGAGCTGCGCGCCGCCTAGCGGGCGTCTACACCCGGAACCGACGCCGTACGTACCACACTGCGCCAGCCCCGACAAGGAGGGCTGCGGCGAGCGTCGCGCCGGCCCCGGCGAGGAGGCCGACGTTGCGACCGCCCGGCCCGGGACGGTACACGAGCAGCTTGCCGCCATACGCCGGATCGGGCCCCACCTCTGCCATGGTGCTGGCGACCGCCTGCTCGACCGGTGCACCCTCCGCCACCAGGTGCGTGAGGAGGCGCTCGGTGGCGGCGTCCGTGTGCTGCGCCGAAACCAAATCGTCCCAACCCACGACGGCCTGCGCGCCCTTCGCCGCAAACGCTTTCGCAAGCGCATTCGACGCGAGACCGTTGCAGCCCATGAGGATCACCGTCGTCTTGTCGAACTTGCCGCGGCTGCTCGATGCGATGAAGCCCGGCTTTATGCCGAAGTATCTGGGCAGGCTTTTGTACGCCTGAGTCATGGCGTCCAGATCAACGTTAACGCCGCTGAGGTCAAAATAGAACGCCACGCTCAGCCGCCGGTCGCGCTGGTCTTGCAGGTACTTGTCCTCCGAGTACGGCTCAGAGGTGAAGACGAAGGTCTCCCCTTGCCCGCGCACCTCTTGCGCCAGGGAGGACGCGTCTTTCAGCGCGAAGCCGGAGTGCGCTCTGACGAGAATCAGGCCGTAGCCGCGCGTCGGCAGGTCACGGTAGAAATCGACCGTGACCTGGTCGCTCGGGTAGTAGTCCACCGCGTAGCCAGCCTGCTTGAGCGTGGCCGTCGCCTCGTCGATGAAAGGCTGGTCGGGGGAGGTGAGGGCGAGCTGGTCGACGATGGCGGCCCGGAGCGATGCAGCCGCCTCGCCCGACCTGGAACCGGTGGCGAAGCCGATGCCAGCCGCGACCGCGGCCGCCAGAATGCAGCCCAGCAGCAAGACGCCAGCCGTCGTCAGACGTCGTGGTGAGCGGGCCGCGAGCTCCGGATGTGCTGACATCGCCGAGATCCTTCGAAACGCCGCAGGCGGGGATTGCGCTTGGCCTGCGTTGGGCCGTACAGATCGACCCCAACCGGCCTTCATTAGATTGTATGAGATCGAGGGCTGCGCGCCCACCCCGCGTAGACGCGCAGCCCGAAGTCAGCTATCGATGAGCCTGCGTTGCAGGCGACGCCCTACCGGACTCGCCGCCTCCGCGCGTACCACACGCCGCCACCCGTCATCACGACGACAGCCGCCGCGCCAGCGACCACGCCCGCCAGCGGGCCAGCGTCGCCCCCGGAAGAACCGGGGAGCTGCGGGTCCAGGGAGACGCCGCCGATCGGGCCAGGCGTCACTTCCTTCTTTCCGCCCGGCTGGGTACCGCCTGTGAAGTCTACCGTGTACTGGTTCGCGAAACCCGCCAACGTCAGATGCTTCTGGTAAAACTGCGCCCAGGTCTGTGGAGGCATAGTTCCAGGGACGACACTAGCGTCAGTTAGCTTGGGCCAGGGCCGGAGCTTATTGGTGAACGCTGAGACCCTCGCCGCCCCCAGGCCGCTCGCTAGCTTCTCTAGGAAGGCCTGGCCTATGTCTCCGTAGCCTGTTGAGCACTCGATGAACTTGAGGTGGTCAATGTGGTTACGGAGCGCATTAACGAACTTTTGCTGGTTGTTTCGTTGGGTATCTACGGGGAACGGCAAGGGAGAGTCTTGGTTCCCTATGACATCGGTGCCAACTTGGGCTTGGCCAGGCAAGCCGTGACCTGAGATGAACACGTTCAGCTTTCTGGGCGGCTGATTCGAGTTGTATACATTGTTGATTTCGGTAATCGCTTCTTGCAGGTCATCCACTAACGTAACGTTTTGAAACACTTCAGGCTGTTTGCTGAATATCGCCAAGTCCCGTCCAACAGTGGGGTCACTGAGATCGTTGATTTCGATAACGACGTCCACCTTCTTTTCCTTCAGGTTGGTAACAAGTGTGTAGCTGGTCGCCTGCCCATTGGGTATCAGAGGAGGCGTCGGGACGTCGAAGTTGAACCCGGATCCTCCGCACTTAGCGTCGGGGGCCTCGTCGGCAGTTTGCGCGTTGGCAGGTGCCGGGTTGAGGGCCAGAACCGCGGCAAAGGCAAGTGCAGCGGCCACGAGGAAAATTAGTCCAGCTTGTACGCGACGCATTAGCGCTGCTCCTTTCCGTCCTCCGGTCACTGATGCTCCTGCGGCTGCGCCGGGTTAGTCGTGGCGAGGCAACACGCTCAACCCCGGCGTCCCGACCGATCCACACGGCCCCACTCACACTAGGGCCGCGTATGTTGCTACTGCACCCGCCGCCGCCCGACGTACCAGGCCGCGCCACCCAGCGCGACGGCGCCAGCCAGCGCGGCAGCCATAGCGCCCGCCAGCAGGCCAGCGTCGCCCCCAGAAGAACCGGGGAGCTGCGGGTCAAGGGAGATACCGCCGACTGGCCCAGAGCCCGTTTCGGCTATCCTGACCCCATGTTGGGCTTGCGCGTTCTGCTCCAAGGTGAGGTGCTTGACCGTCCCCTTCGGGCCGTTCTCGGCGCCGGGGAAGAAGTTGGTTGTCAGGCCCGGTTTCTGGATGGCCATATCGCCCGGTGGACTCGCCAGAGGATTGGAGACGTTGTCGCACCAGATATTGTTG
>JBGPMY010000243.1:0-3360 GCA_041487235.1 Dehalococcoidia bacterium | reverse complement strand
TGAAGGAGATGTGCGGCCGTTTAGCCGGCCTGCCGCTGGGGTCCGCCGCTCCGGACGACGAACTCCGGCGGAGAGTCGACAGCCTCCTCGCACTCGTCGAGAGCCTCTTCACCGCCGGGGACGAGCGAGAGTCGGTGCTGGCCGCCGGCTCCTCTCTGCTGGAGAAGAACTTCTCGCGGGCTGGCAACGCTGACGCCTGGGGCGGAACCGCGTCGATCCGGCTGGTACGGGAAACGGCGGGCGATATCTGCCAGCGGCTGAAAGAGACGCTGGCGGCGTGCCGCTCCCAGGCGCTGGCCGACGTGATGCCGCTAATCGTTGGCTTCGTTCAGTCCGACGCGGCAGAGCGCGGCCGGGAGGGGACGCTGACGTTCGACGACCTGATCCTGAGGATGCGCGAGCTGCTGCGGGACAGTCCCGATGCCGTGCGCGTGCTGCGTGCCCGCTACGACAGCCTGCTCATCGACGAGTTCCAGGACACGGACCCGCTCCAGGTGGAGATCGCCCTGGCCTTCGCCACCGATCCCAGCAACGGCGGACTGGAGCCGGGCCGGCTCTTCCTGGTCGGCGATCCCAAGCAGTCCATCTACCGCTTCCGCCAAGCCGATATGGCCGTCTATTCGCGCACGCGTGACCTGATCGAGCGATACGGCGGCGAGTTTCCGGCCCTTTCGCACAGCCGGCGATCGCGCTCCGTCATCCTGGACTGGGTGAACTCCGTCTTCGCGCAGATCATCGGCCCCGGCGACGTCCCGGCGGTGCAGCCGCCTTACCACCCGATCTACGCCCACCGTGAGGACAACCTTGAGGGTGCCGGCGTCGGCTGGTTCGGCCGGGAGACCCCCTCGCTCTTAGCACGAGAGATCCGCCAGACGGAAAGTCAGGCCATCGCGGCGCAGTGCCAAGCCGCCGCCGACCAAGGGTGGCAGGTGATGGACCGGGACGGTGTGGCTCGGCCCGCATCTTTCGGGGATATCGCCATCCTCATCCCGGCGCGCACCACCCTGGCGCCGCTGGAGCGGGCGCTGGCGGACGCCGGCATCCCCTACCGGGTGGAGGGCGGGAGTCTCATCTACCGGACGCAGGAGGTGCGCGACCTACTCAACTGCCTGACAGCCATCGATGATCCTGCGGACGAGGTGGCCGTTGTCGGCGCGCTGCGCAGCCCGGCCTTCGCCCGCTCGGACGTCCAGCTGGCCCGCCATCGCGCCGCTGGCGGCGGATTCAACTACCTCTCGCAGGACCTGGAGACCCGCGAGGGGGCCGTCGCCGAGGCTATGCGCGTCCTGGCGCAATATCACAACACTCGGCACGAACGGTCCCTGGCGGCGCTCGTCGAAGACTTCGTGACGAGCCGCGGGCTGGTGGAGATAGGCATCCTGGACCAGGGAGACCGGAACAGCTTCCGGCGCATGCGCTTCGTCGTCCAGCAGGCGCGCGCCTTTGAAGCTGCGGCCCCGGAGAGCCTGCGAGCCTTCGTGCAGTGGCTGGAGCGCCGCTCATCCGAGGTGATGCTGGACAACGAGGGAGCGGGGCTGGACGACGACGAGGACGCGGTGCGCATCATGACCATTCACGGCGCCAAAGGGCTGGAGTTCCCGATCGTGATCATGGCCGGGCTCGCATCCGCGCCCTACAACCGCTCGGGCGCCTACCTGGTCGACTACGCCAGCGACCGCGTCGGTGTCTCCATCGGCGCTAAGTCCCGCTACTCGCGGTTCGAGCTGGGGCCGGTCGAGGAGCTAAACGAGGTAGCAACGCTCCACGCCGAGGCAGAGTACGCACGCCTGCTCTACGTAGCGGCCACCCGCGCCCGCGATCACCTGCTCTTCTCCCTCTACCACAGATCGAAGAGCTGTGCCGCCCGCAGACTGATCGAAGCTGGCGCGACATCTGGCATCGAAGCCCGGCCGGAGCCGCCAGCGCCTGAGCGAGCGGCGATCCGTCCCTTCGCGGGCCTCACGGTCGAGCTGCCGGACGTCCTTACAGTGGAGGAGTTCGAAGCGAAGCGTCGCCAGCTCGTCGAAGCCTCGCGCCGGAAGCGCTACACCAGCGCCACCGCCCTGGGCGGCTTCAAGAAAGAGGAGACGGCGGATGCCGGCGAACCCTGGGCGCGCGGACGGGGCGGCACCCGCCTGGGGCGAGCCGTGCACGCGGCGATCCAGAGCCTGCCGCTGGACGCCGGCGAGGAGATGATCCGCGCCTTCTCTCAAGCGCAGGCGGTGGCGGAAGCGATCCCGGGGCGCGCCCGCGAAGTGGCCCAGCTCGTGGGCCGGGCGCTGCGCTCACAGGCTGCGGGGCGGGCCCGCGCCGCCACGCGCGCCCTGCGCGAGGTCCCGTTCGCGGTCGAGTTCGACGGCGTCGTGCTGGAGGGTTTCCTGGACCTCCTCATCGAGACGCCAGACGGCTTCGAGATCGTGGACTGGAAGACGGACCAGATCGCCCCGCAGAAAGTGGCGGAACGGCTGCGCGACTATGAGCTCCAGGCCGGCCTCTACGTTCTCGGCATCGAGTCAGCCACAGAGCGAAGCGTGATCAGCGTGACATACGTCTTCGCCAGCGCCGGTGTGGAAACCTCTCCCGGAGAGCCATCGCAGCTGGGCCAGATGGCAAGAGCGCAACTGGCGAAGGACGCCTGAGCGGCCCCCGCCGCTGGCGCCCCCCCCGACCCGCACGATGGAGCGCGATGCTACTGCGCGAGCCGATAACCGCGGCGCGGCACCGTCTCGATCAGCTCGCCTTCTGCGATCGTCCTGACCTTGGGCCGCAGGCTCCAGATATGAGTCCTGATCGATTCGGGAGAGCCGGTTCCCGGTTCAAGCCCCCACACCTTCTCCAGAAGCTCCTTCGCAGGGATGATCTGACCTCGGTTTCGCGCCAGATGCTCAAGCAACTTGAACTCCGTTGGACTGAGGGTGACGGCGCGCCCGTTGCGGCGCAGCTGAAAAGTGGAGCGGTCCAGCTCCATATCACCGATCAATGTGACACGGGGCAGCGGCCGCTGCGCGGCCTTCAAAGCGCGCTCAACCGCCTGCCGGATCATGTCCGATGAGAACGGCTTCATCACGACCTCGTCCCGCTCCGGCTGCACGGGCAGCCAGCGCAGCCGCGTGAGGGGCGAGGTTACGAAGACGATGCCCATATCATCGTTTCTGCTGCGCACCCAGTCACACAACCCCCCCATCTCTCCGCTGTCAATCAGGCCGTCGTCCAGCACAAGAGCGTCTACCCTGACGCTGAACGTGGAACGGATGGCGTCGCTGGGGTCACTGGCCGCGACGACCTCGTACCCCCCGTGCTGCAGGGCCTGTTTCACCAGGTCTTGAATGCTCTGGTCACCGCTAACAGTCAGGACGGCAG
>JBGPMY010000242.1:0-3367 GCA_041487235.1 Dehalococcoidia bacterium | reverse complement strand
CGACGAGACCGAGCTTGACGAAGGTGATGCCGTAGTGGGCCACGTCTACCTCCCCTCCGCGACGACCAACCCGAGAGCCACGTCGCGCCCTAAGACGCTAGCAGCGTCCAATTGCACTTGAATGCGAAGACGCTGCGTCTCGGACAAGCAGAGTCTCGATCCACGCGCCCGCGGTTTCATAGTACCCCTCCCGCCTTCGCGACCCGGCCACCTGCAGACGAAACCGGCAGCAAGAGCCTGTTCGCCCTCCATCTGTGTTGCCTCCGTCCTGTGCCGCAGGGTTCCTTGATGCACGGGCGCCGTAGTTCTAATGGCGGTTTTCAGCCGCGGGGGACAGTCCGCTCGTGCCGTCCCGGCCCGCGCGGCCGGCGACGCCGCGCGTGCCCGACTACAGGGGATAAGCAATTGTTTTTGCGGCGGGAGGCCCAGCACTCCAACGAGGCGCCCTTTGCTACTAAAAAGTGGCCTCCTTTTACAATGCTCTCGCCCCTCAGTCAAGAAAAATCGCACCAGAGAAGCCATTTCGGAATTTGTCCTGGCGGTGCGTTGCGTGCCCCGCGAGCGTCGCGGGCGGGCGCCGTGTTCGGCGAGTACTGGTGCGTGGCAGCCTTTTTCGGGCAGGCCGTGACGCGCCAAGCAGGGGGTCCAGGTGAGGCGAGCGGGCGACGAGGGACGGGAGGGGTCCGGCAGGCCAGCGGAGCGAGGGGATGGACTCAGCCGGGGTCGTGAATCGCGTGGGGTGAGCCCAAGCTCAGCCAGAGGAGCCTGACCAAGGCGATTGCGGTGTAGATCGGGTGGGTGCCGCGGTGGAGGTAGCGCTGCCGGTACAGGCGCTCGATCGTCATCGCGAGCGCGAGCAGCAGCCAGCTCACCAGCACGCTGTTCTCGTGGTGATGGCGGATATGCGCCATCCCGTAGCGGGTCTTGGCGTCGTTGAAACCCTGGTTCTCAATCTCCCACCGACTCTTGGCGATCCCGTAGAGCGACAGCGGGCCGACCTTGCGGGTGGGACAATCGGTGAGCCAGTCGGCCTCGACGACGGTGCCGTCGGGCTTGTGCTGGCGGTAGCGGACCACCCGGACGGTGGGCCAGCGGAGTGTCGCCCACGGATCGAAGTCGTCGGCATCCCAGAGCTCGACGCGGTCCGGGCCCACGTGGAACGTCGCCGTGGGGGCCATCTGGCCGAACCGCGCCTGGACCGCCTGGGCCAACTCCGGCAGGTTGCCCTTGAGCCGTGCCACGACGCGCAGCCCCAGGTCGCCGGCGGCATGGAGGAAGGGGGCCGTAGCGTACACGCCGTCGGCGACGACGTAGTCGGCGAAGCGCCGACCGAGGTGCCCGACGGCGCGCTGGAGCAGCCGCTGGCTGGCGGCGTACTCGCTGTCGCCGGGGCCGTAGGGTTCGATGTCCAGCGGGAGCGTCAGCCCGGTGCCAACGACACTGAGGAGCGACAGGTGATGGAGGTGGCCGATGACGTGGTGCGTGGCGTCGCGGACCGGACGGCACAGCGCGCAGCGAGCCTGCTCGCTCCGCCCCGCGCCGGTGCCGTCCAGGGCCAGCCCGATGAAGCGGCTGTCCTCAAACGCCTTGTTGCGCTTGGCGCGGCGCACGACCTGCACGAGCGCCTGCCGAGTCGGCGCCGGGTCGAGCCGTTCGGTGAAGTAGGCCAGGGCATCGTCGCCGAACCGGCGGGCTACGCCCAGCGCCCGGCGGGCCGTCGAGTGGACCAGCGCCTCGATGGCATGGAAGGACCACGCTCGGAGCACCTGCCCAACGAGCTGGGCCCACAGGAGATGCCCGGCGGGGATCTGGGGACGCTGCCGACCGTCCCCCGGCCGCGCCAGGTAGGCGGCTAGGTGAAGGTGCCGCCAGACGAAGCGCTTGAGCCGGCGAGGGGTCGGTCCCTTCACGGGCGGCGCTGCTTCCGCTCGATCGCGAGGAGCAACGCGTTGGCGGCGAACACCTCGGCAACGGCCTCTTTGAAGGCGCGGCCCTTGTCGACGCGCCGCCGGACCTGCTCGACCCAGTCCTCGGGGATGCGCTCGACGCGCTTCTGGCCATTGACCATGAAGGTCAACGACCACAGCGGGTGGCCCTGGCCGGTCGCACAGTGACACGTGGGCTTGCCGCACCGGCGATGGGTGAGGGCCAGGGAGCCAGGCAGCGCCTCGGGCGGGACCTTCAGCCGGCGGAGTAACGCCCACTTGCGCTGGCGGAGGCGGGCGGCCACGGGGCCTTTCGGTCTGATCGTCATACTGCGTGTAATGATACACACAGCTACGCCGACACGCAAGCGGCTTTTGCGAGTGCGAAAATAGGGTCGCGTCTCTGGACAGAAGCCTGGGGGCTCACAGACAAGGTGCTAGCAGATGCTACCACCTACTTCCTGGGCTGTGTTCCGAAATGGCTAGCACCAGAGCAGGGTCTTAGGAACCTTTTGGGCGACAGGACCCATTAAAGTGTGGATGTTGTGCCAAGACCTCGCCCTTCATTTTTCATTGACTGGAAAACGGTCAATCTCGGAGATACCCTCAGCTAGGCCACCGCCTTGCTTGGAGAGGCATGGGCGGGGTAACTCCACAGCCCCAGGTGGGTGAGTATCGAGTGGAGCGCTCGAACGCTGCCTGTATCGGAGGGTGACCGCGGGATCATGGGGCGGATCAGTGCGTTTCGGGAGGGGCCATGATGTTGCGGAACAAGGGGGGGATCCCACAGGCCCCCCCCGCGCTGACAGGGGGTGTGCCAAAAACCCCCTCAAATCCGTAGCGGCAAACCCGCGTCTGTCGGGCCTCGGCCTCGCCGGTTTTGGCCGGGCCACAAACAAGTGTTTTTGGCACAGGAGGCGGAGCCTGGTCGAACGACTGGTCAGCTCTCCCCCTGGTCCCCTACTTCTGGTTCCGAATCTGGCTGGTACGTCGGGATCAGGTGGGGCGTGGATGACTGTCAGTGGGCAGCATTGTCATACATTGCGGGCGACGGGCATTACGGCCTATCTGTTGAACGGCGGAACGATTGAAGGCGCGCAGGCCATTGCGGCCCATGAGAGTCCGCGAACCACGAAGCTCTACGACCGCACGGCGGATGAGATCACGCTTGATGATATCGAGCGGATTTCGATTTAATAAATCGTTTGCCCCTCCCCTGCCGTTCTCGGCGATGCAGTCAGGCCCAAGCCGATCAGCGGCCAGCCTTCTTTGCTGCTGCCTCTATCCAGTCTCCCATCTTGTTCCGGCCGTCATTGTTGACCCAGTCGTAACTCGGGTAAATGTCCGACAGCAACACCTTAGTTCCGTCCTTCTCTATACTCCAGTTGCTCAGCGGATTTTTTCCTTTCGCGTCGGTCTTACCGTTTACATCCTTCATATTG
>JBGPMY010000241.1:0-3373 GCA_041487235.1 Dehalococcoidia bacterium | reverse complement strand
GGGACCTCAACGGCATCACCGCGAAGCTCGACTACCTCGCGGATCTCGGAATCGACGCGATCTGGATCACTCCTTTCTATCCGTCGCCGCAAGTGGACTTCGGCTACGACGTGAGCGACTACAAGGCGGTCGACCTGCAGTTCGGCACGCTCGCCGACTTCGACCGTCTGCTCGCCGAAGCGCACAAGCGCCACATCAAGATCATCGGCGACTTCGTCATCAACCACACCTCGGACCAGCACCCGTACTTCATCGAGTCGCGCTCATCGCGCGACAACCCGAAGCGCGACTGGTACATCTGGCGCGACGCCAAGCCGGACGGCGGGCCGCCGAACAACTGGCTCAGCCACTTCGGCGGCATCGGCTGGGAGTGGGACGAGCGGACGCGGCAGTTCTACTACCACGCCTTCCTGAAGGAGCAGCCGGACCTGAACTGGCGCAACCCGCAGGTACAGGCGGCGATGATGGACGTCCTTCGCTTCTGGCTGGATCGGGGCGTGGACGGCTTCCGGGTGGATGTGATGTGGGAGCTGATCAAGGACGAGCAGCTGCGGGACAACCCTCCCAACCCGGGCTGGAAGGAAGGCCACCACCCGTACTTTCGGCTGCTGCCGGCCTACTCCAGCGACCAGCGGGAGTGCCACGACATCGTCGCCATGATGCGCAGCGTGTTGGACGAATACGAGGAGCGGGTGCTCATCGGCGAGATCTACCTGCCGGTGCAGCGGCTGGTGACGTACTACGGCCAGAAGCGGCTGGAGGCGCACCTGCCGTTCAACTTCCAGCTACTGCTGCTGCCCTGGGACGCCCGCCGCATCGCGGCGGCCATCGACGCCTACGAGGCTGCCCTGCCGGGCGGTGGTTGGCCCAACTGGGTGCTGGGCAACCACGACAGGCCGCGCATCGCCACCCGCGCCGGCCCCCGGCAGACGCGCGTGGCCGCCATGCTTCTGCTGACGCTGCGGGGCACGCCCACGATGTATTACAGCGACGAGCTGGGGATGGAGAACGTGCCGGTGCCGCCGGAGCTGGCGCATGACCCGGTGGAGAAGAACGTCCCCGGCCACGGGTACGGTCGCGACCCTGAGCGCACGCCCATGCAGTGGGACAGCGGCACGAACGCGGGCTTCTCGACGAGCAGGCCGTGGCTGCCGGTGAGCGCGGATTACAAGCAGGTGAACGTGGCGATTGAGCGAGACGACCCCAAATCCCTGCTTAGCCTGTACCGCTGCCTGATCGCCTTGCGCCAGTCGGAGCCGGCGCTGATGGTGGGCTCGTACACTCCGATCGCGGCGGACGGGGACGTGCTGGCATACGTGCGAGAAGCGGAAGGCAGGCGGTTCTTCGTCGCCCTGAACCTGGGCCACGAGGCGCAGCGCGTGGAGCTTCCGGCGGCGGGCCGCGTCGCGGTGTCGACGGGCGGGGACCGCGATGGAGAAGCGGTCAGCGGCCAGTTGGAGCTGCGGCGGGATGAGGGGTTGGTGGTGGAGGTGACGTGAAAGAGGTGGCTTCCCGATGAGCACTGAGATCACGGTCGCGACCCTGAACCTCAAGAAGGGCGAGCTCCGCTGGGGCGAGCGAGCGCCGCTGATGTTCGATCAGATCGCCAGTCTGCGGCCGGACATCATCGGCTTCCAGGAGGTGGACCTGCGTCTGGACCAGGGGAACTACATCTGCCAGCGGGTAAACGACATCTTATGGTCGGACGATGGGCCGCCTCTGTACCGCATACACCACATGGCCAACCCGCGCGAGAACGTGTCGCTGGAAGCGCTCGCCATCATGACGCACCTGCCGGTCACCGCCCACGAAGGATTCGACTACCTGATACGCAACCGCGTGGCGCACCTCGTTCGCGTCGAGCTTGGCGGTTGCCAGCTCGACTTCTACAACACCCACTTTCACCACGAGCAAGACGAAGCCGGTCATAAGATACGACAGGAGCAGGCGGAGAAGCTCTCGGCGTGGATTGCGGCGCGCTCCCGTAACACGCCGAGTGTGCTCGTCGGCGACTTCAACTGCATTCCCGGCACCAGGCCGATCCGCACGATCAGCGCGCGGCTGACCTCTGTGTTCGAGACGCTGGGTCGGGAGGCGCCCAAGACCTGCCCCACGCCGCTGGAGCCGAAGCCATACCCCGGGCAGTGGCCGATCGACCACATCTTCGCCTCCAGGTCCGTTCGCGTGCTGGATGCCCGCGTCGTCTTCAACGAGCCGGACGCGTCGGACGCGACTCTGTACCCTTCGGACCATTTCGGGTTGGTCGCGTCGATTAACATCGGTTGACAGGGCGTTTTCGCCCCTGCTAGACTGCATGCACAACCGAAAAGAGAGCGGCTGAGAACGGGACTAGTACCCCGCGTGGCGAGGCCCAGAGAGCCGGGATGAGGTGCAAACCCGGCGCCTGCGCAGCGGGTGAATGGACCCGGGAGCCGCCAGCCGAAAGGCCTTCGGCAGAACCAAGAGCCTAGAACCAAGAACCTAGGCGGCTGAAGAGGCTAGCAGGTTCTGGGTTCTGAGTTCTAGGTTCCAGCGCGAAGCGCCGCGTAGGCCGGGCCGGAGAGGGCACCGTTACAGGCCCAGGGCATCCCCGCCTGAGGCGGGCGTGCCTGGAACGAGATGTCGTTCGAGGAATCGGACGGCGAATTAGGGTGGCACCGCGAGAACCCCTCGCCCCTACGGGCGAGGGGATTTTTGTTTTTGGTGACGGGCCACGAGGAAGGAGACGCCATGAGCCAGTACAAATACCTGCTGAGTGAGAAGGACATCCCGACGCAGTGGTACAACATCGCGGCGGATCTACCGTCGCCGCTGCCGCCGCCCATCCATCCGGCGACGCACGAACCCGTGGGGCCGGAAGCGCTGGCACCGCTCTTTCCGATGGCACTGATCGAGCAAGAGGTGTCGACCGAACGCTACATCCCGATCCCGGACGAGGTGCGGGAGGTGTACAAGCTGTGGAGGCCCACGCCCCTGTATCGGGCGCACCGCCTGGAGAAGGCGCTGGGGACGCCGGCCCACATCTACTACAAATACGAGGGAGTATCGCCGGCGGGGTCGCACAAGCCGAACACGGCCGTGGCGCAGGCGTACTACAACAAGCAGGCGGGCGTGCGCCGCCTCGCGACGGAGACGGGCGCCGGCCAGTGGGGCAGCGCCCTGGCCATGGCCTGCAACTTCTTCGGCATCGAGCTGAAGGTGTACATGGTGAAGGTCTCCTATCACCAGAAGCCGTACCGCCGCATCATGATGGAGACCTGGGGCGCCCAGGTCGTCGCCTCGCCCACGAATGATACGCACGCGGGGAGGGCGATCCTGGAGCAGGACCCGGACTCACCCGGCTCCCTGGGGATCGCTATCTCCGAGGCGGTGG
>JBGPMY010000240.1:0-3391 GCA_041487235.1 Dehalococcoidia bacterium | reverse complement strand
CGATCGAGTACTCGGACGGCTCCAGCGTCACCGTGGACACGGACCAGAACCCGCGGGAAGACACGACGATGGAGAAGCTGGCGCAGCTCAAGCCGTCTTACCGGCCGGACGGCCTGGTGACGGCGGGGAATGCCTGCCCCCGCACGGACGGCGCCACGATGGCTCTGATCATGGACAAGGAGACGGCGAAGAAGAAGGGGCTCAAGCCGCTGGCCACGTTCCGCCACGCTGCCACGATCGGCGTGGACCCGACCATCATGGGCATCGGCCCGGCGCCGGCCACGAAGAAGCTCCTGAAGCGCACCGGCATGAGCATCGACGACTTCGACCTGATCGAGATCAACGAGGCGTTCGCCTGCCAGGTGCTGGCCGTAGGGCGGGAGCTGCACTGGGACTGGAACAGGGTGAACCCCAACGGCGGCGCCGTGGCCATCGGCCACCCGCTGGGCGCCAGCGGGGCGCGCCTCGTCGGCACCATCGCCTACGAGATGAACCGCCGCGACGCGGAGTGGGGGCTGGTCACCCTCTGCATGGGCGGCGGCATGGGCATGTCCGTCGCCCTGCAGCGCGAGCACTACGACTGGTAGGGGTGGAGACGAGGTATTAGTAAGAGGTTGGAAGTTGGAAGCGATGGATGCCCCAACTTTCAAGTTGGGGTAGAGAGCCCCACGGCACCAAGTCACGTCCTAGAGTGGCCAAGCCACAGATGCCCCAACTTTCAAGTTGGGGTGGAGCACACAACGCCCTGGCTGCTAGCCGCCGGGCACCGGCGCCGGCGCTGAGCCAACGGCGTTGACACTCGTCAAGGCGGCTCGCACTACCAGCCGGTTCGTATAGTCGCCGCGAAAGACCGGATCGCCCGTATAGAAGAACGTCCCGCCGCAGGTAATGATGGTCATCATGTCCGTGCTCGTGGCGGACATCACGCTGAGGGCGCTGCGATCGCTGGGGTCCACCAGGTAGACCTCGGAGACGGTGTACAGAAGCTCGGCGCCATCGTCACCCTTCAGCGCGATCTGATCCCCTGGGGCGAGGGCGTCCAGGTGGTAGAAGACGGCCTGGCCGCTCCAGGTGACGTGCCCCGCGAAGACGGCGTTGCCGCCCGTGCCGGGCGCGGCCGAGAAGTCGTACCAGGCGACATCGTACTTGTTCAGGGGAACCTGGGGCACCTGATTGGCGTCCAGGCCGTAGGTGACGACGGCCGCGTCCACATCGACCTTCTTGATGACCATCCGGTAATGAGACTCTCTCAGCGGAGGCGGCCCGCCGATGGCGCGCACGGGCGGCGGGGTGGCCGGAGGGGATGGGGAGAGCGCTATGGGGCGGTCATAGATCGTGCCGGGGTCCTGATGAGCGAACGCCAGCGTCTGGGCGGCGGTCTTAGGTTGTCCCTCCCTCAGGTCATCGTAGAGTACGGCGGAGACGAGGGCGAGACTGGCGACCACACAGATGACGCCCAGGGCGAAGAGCACCCTCCGGGCCCAGGAGCTACCGTTGCGTCCTTCCGCGGAAGGACTGGTCTGCCCGGTGGTGGCCCTGACGCCCATCGCCAATGCGAGGATGGCCAGGACAAGAACCACTATCTTGGGAAGAGTCCTCATGCTGATTGCAGAACGGCGCCGTGCCGCCTCTCTCGATTACAAGTATAAGCGCGGGGCTCAGTCCGCGGAGATTCTGGATGGCGACGTCAAGGTTGCTGATTGGTAAACAAACGCGTGCGCCGCGGCGCGTTGGGCGCGCAGGCTGAAGCGAGTGTGGAGCGCGCGGGCTTCAGCCGCCGCCAGCGATGTCCTGCGCAGGCGCCGCAGCGCTGAGGGCAACCAGCGAGGCGCGCACGACTTGTCGCTTGTCGTACTCCGCGCCAAAGATCGGATCGTTCGTCTTCCTGTAGTCGCCGCCGCAGGTGATGAGGGTAATCACGTCGGAATCCGTGGCGTCCATCCAGCGGCGGGCGGAAGCCTGGGTCGGGTCAACCAGCTCAGTGTCGAACACCTGGTACACAAGCTGGACGCCATCTTGCCCCTTGAGCACGATCTTGTCGCCACCGGCTAGCTCCTCCAGGTGGCGGAAGACGGCGTCGCCGCGCCAGGTGCGATGGCCGGCGAAAACGGCGTTGCCGCCGGTGCCAGGTCGCGCTGAGAAGTCGTACCAGACGACAAGATCGGGCTCGTACGGCACCTCGGGGACGCCGTTCTGGTCCAGCCCGAACGCGGCGACGGGGGCGTCGATCGCCAGCTTCTCGACGATAAGGCGGTACTCTGCATCGCCGAGAGGCGGAGCGGGCGTAGCGGCCGCGCCCGCCACAGCGGGAGCGGCTGGCCCCGGCTGAGGGCGCACGTATATCCACCTCTCCGATTCGCCGCCCTTGAGCGCTCCGTAAAGAGATACGGAGATAAGGGCCAGGCCGGTGAGGAGACAGATCGCTCCCAGGGCCAGGTATATCCGCCGCCTGCTGGACTGTTCAGTATCGAAATTCATTTTGGTGCGGGGCTTCGGTCAAGCCGATATGAACACAGTCCTCAACGCTGCTCCAGTTATGTACTCTTAGTTATTAACGCGGGACGACGCGCTCTCGTAACCCTACAACGAAAAAAAGCGGCGCCAGCGTAACGCCGCCTAAGACAGAAGGCGACTGTCTCGGTCAGCCGCCGCCGGCGCCATGCGCTGATTGCCCAGAGCCGGAGACGTTCACTGTCGTCAGCGCCGCCCGTATAACGAGACGGTTGCTGTAATCGCCGCCGGCGACGTGGTTCGTTTTGTCTGGCGTGAAAGTGCCGTCGCAGGTGATGATCGTCATGATATCGCTCGGCGGCTGCGTGGGCTGCATCACCTTCAGGGAATCCGGGTTGTTGGGATCGACCGAGAAGGCGGACGTGACCTGGTAGACAAGCTCCGTGCCGTCCTGCGCCTTCAGCTTGATCAGGTCTCCGTTGACCAGGGAGGTCAGGCTATAAAACACCGCCTGCCCGTACCAGGTAACGTGCCCCGCGAAGACGGCGTTGCTGCCCGAGCCTGGCTTTGCCGAGAAGTCATACCAGGCGACGATGTCCTTGGCGTCGGCGCCGGTGGGCACCTTGGGGACGGCGTTCTCGTCCAGGCCATAGGCGCTTACGGGCGCGTCCACGCCCAGCTTCTCGATGAACAGACGATAAGGCTGGTCACCCAGGGGCGACACGCGCGATAGAGCTGCGCCGGTGGGCTTCGGGGACGGCGTGGGCGTACGCGGTTGCTGATCGAATATCGCCTCGACAGGTTCGCCCAGGTTGAGGACGGCCGGGCCCGCCCGCGAGTCTCCGCCGCTGGTCAGTTTGTACAACCCGATGGAGAGCATGACCAGGCCGGCGATGAAGTTGGCGGCGCCCAGCGCCAGTAAGACCCGGCGCGGGCGGCT
>JBGPMY010000239.1:0-3396 GCA_041487235.1 Dehalococcoidia bacterium | reverse complement strand
CGGCCGCCGGGCAGTTCGGCGTAGAGAAGGTGCTGCTGGCATCGCCGCTTCTGTTGCTGGTCACGGGGTACGCATTGGTGACGCTGAGCTTCCGCTTCGCCGGGCTGGCGGCGCCTTCGCGGTTGGGGGTCATGGAGTCGTTCTGGGAGGAGCCGGCAGAGCCGCAAGTAGGAAGTGGTAGGAAGTAGGAGCGGTCAGTGGGCGGCCAGGGGCACCGTCTCTTCGTCGGCGGAGGGGCCGGCCGCTTCGGCGGGACGCATGGAGGGCGCCGCTTCCTTATCGCTGACCAGGAAACAGGCAGCGATACCCACCACCGTCAGGGCGGCGGCGACTAGGAACGCTGAGTGGAAGGCGGTGAGCGCGCCGTCGAGGGTGGCGGGGCTGCCCAGCACGGCGTCGTTGGCCGAGAGCCGGTTGGTCAGGGCGGTGGCCAGCAGAGCCACGCCCAGGCTGGCCGCCACCTGGCGCCCGGCGTTGAAGATGGCGCTGGCGCGGCCCATCTCCTGCGGGCGTATGGTGGCGAAGGTGGCGGTCTGCAGTGGTATGAGGGTGAGGGCGAAAGACCAGCCGCGGGCGAGCATGATCAGCCGTATCCACCATTGGCTGGTGTTGAGATCGACGAGCAGGAACGCCAGCGTCGTCAACGTGGCGCCGGCCATCCCGACCATCATCATGCGGCGCGGCCCGACGCGACCGTAGACGCGGCCCGCCACCTGGACCATGCTGACGACGCCGATGGCCTGAGGGAAGGTGGCCAGTCCGGACTCCAGTGGCGTCATCCCCATCTCCGCCTGCAGCAGCAGAGGCAGGAGGAACAGTGTTCCCATGAGGCCGCCCTGGCTGATGATCTGGACGGAGTTGGTGGCGCTGAACAGCCTGTTGCGGAAGAGCCGAACGTCGATCATCGGCTCAGCGACTCGCAGCTCGACGAAGGCGAAGATGGCGAGCAGCGCAAGCCCTATCGATCCGAACAGGATGACGTTTGTATCGCCGAAGCCGTTGACGCCGGCCTGGGCCAGGCCGTACATCAGGGAGGCGAGGCCGGCGGCGGCCAGCAGAAAGCCCGGGACATCGACGCGGCCCGGGTTGTCCTGCTTGTCCTCGCGCAGAAACAGTCCCGCGAAGGCGAGGGCCAGGACGCCGATCGGGATGTTGATGAAGAAGATCCAGCGCCAATCCTGGTACTCCACCAGGTAGCCGCCGATGATGGGGCCGCTGGCCGGGGCGACGACCATGGGGATGATGAGGACGGCGGCGCCCTTGGCCCGCTCCGCCGGCGGGAAGGCGCGGAACAGCATGGCGGTGCCCACGGGGGTGAGCATGCCGCCGCCCACGCCCTGCAGGACGCGGAAGGCGATGAGGGACTCGATATTCCAAGCCAGGCCGCAGGCCAGGGAGCTGAGGGTGAAGACCGTCTGGGCGAACATGAAGATGCGCTTGGTGCCGAAACGGTCGCCGGCCCAGCCGCTGACGGGGATGAAGACGGCCAGGCTGAGCAGGTAGCCGGTCACCACCCACTGGATGGTCGTGGCGCCTTTTCTGGGGTCGACGTCAAGGTCATGGCCCAGGGTGGGCAGGGCGACGTTGACGATCGTCATGTCCAGCAGGTCCATGAACAGGCCGAAGACGAAGACGATGCCGACGATCCACTTGTAGTCCAGCCTTGAGATCATGATGGGTTCCCGGCTGGTGGATCGGAGCGGGAGTGTGCGGTCGCCAGGCTGACGCTGTGACCCACCTCTCCGCAGCACCCCAGATTCCCTTCGACTCCGCTCAGGACAGGCCTTCGCGGGCAAGCGTCGTGCGGGTTGAGGACGCTGTGGCCGCTCAGAATGACACGTGTAGCCGCCACACAGCCACCTACAGCTTCGCTACTTGGGGGATGAGGTCGCGGCCGATAATCTCGATGGGCTTGATGTTCTCCACGCCTATAACGGCGCCGATGACTGTCTGGACGCCCACCTCCGCGAAGCGGCCAAGCTGATCGGCCAGCGGGCCCACGCCCGAGCCGTCGGCGCCCGGGTTGAAGGCGAAGAGCACCGTCTTCTCGATGTCGTCGTAGTTGCGGCCTTCCGTCTGGCAGTGGGCGCGCAGGACGTCGAGCTTGTGCTTGACGCCGTCCGGGCCCAGGTGGCCGAAGATGTTGCAGGCGTCGGCGTAGCGGGCCACGAGGCGTAGCGTCTTCTTCTCGCCCCTGCCGCCGATGAGGATGCGCGGGTGCGGCTTGGAGAGCGGCTGCGGGGCGTTCAGAGTCTCCGCCAGCTGATAGTGTTTGCCCTCGAAGGCGCCGTTTTCCGCGCTCCACATCTGGTGCGCTATCTGCAGGGCATCCTCCAGCCGCTGGAAGCGCTCCCTCAGCGGCGGGAAGACGACACCGAGGCCCAGGTGCTCGCGCTCGAACCAGGCGGCGCCGATGCCCAGCCAGGCGCGGCCGCCGGAGAGCACGTCCAGTGTCGAGACCTGCTTGATGAGGATGCCGGGATGCCGGTAGGTGACGCCGGTGACCATGGTGCCCAGGCTGGCGCGGCGGGTGTGGGCGGCGATGAAGCCAAGGGCCGTGTAGGCCTCCAGCATCTCCAGCTCGGCGGCGCCGACCATGGGGATCTGGAAGTGGTGGTCCATCACCCAGATGGAGTCGAACCCGGCGTCCTCGGCCGTGCGGGCGACCTGGGCTAGCTTGGGGCCCAGCTCCGGGGGGCCGCCGGGCCAGGTAAAGTAGGGTATCTGAAGTCCGAGCTTCAACGTGACCTCCTTGAGATTCGGCGAATGGCATCTGTTCGGGCGATAATCGGCACGATCATCACAGCACCAGCTTGGCGATAGTCTCCAAAAGCGGCGGGGGCCCGTTCACGAGTATCGTCGTGAGTGCAGAGGCCTTCCAGGCCGGCAACTCGTCCCTGATCTTGGCGATGGGGCCGATGAGGGCGATGTCTTCCACCATCCGGGTGGGGACGGCAGCCATCGCCTCGCCCCTGTTGCCGGCGAGGTAGAGGTCCTGGATGCGGGCGCACTCCGCCTCGTAACCCAGGCGGGCGATCACGTCGTAGTGGAAGTTGGCGCCGCGGGCGCCCATGCCGCCCACGTATAGCGCCAGCATAGGCCGCAAGCCGTTGGCCGCCACCTCAACGTCGTCGTTGATGATGATGGGGACGAGGGCTGACACCTCGAAGTCATCGGGGGAGCGGCGCGCCCCCGGGCGGGCGAACCCCTCGGCCAGGGCCTGGCGGTAGGAGCTGTCGCTTTTGGGGGAGAAGAACATGGGCAGCCAGCCGTCGGCGATCTCCGCCGCCAGGGCGACGTTCTTCGGCCCTTCGGCGGCGAGGTATATCGGGATGTCCGGGCGCAGCGGGTGGACGGTGGACTTCAGGGGCTTGCCCAGGCCGGTCCCGCCCTGGT
>JBGPMY010000238.1:0-3401 GCA_041487235.1 Dehalococcoidia bacterium | reverse complement strand
CACGTACCCTTCTGAGTCGATGCGCAGGGGCTCGGCGAAGATGAAGTCGCGGGCTTCCGGTGTCCAGTTGGGCGGGTCGTAGGGGAACTCGATGTAGGGGACGCGGTCGCCGGCGGCGGCGACGTGCAGGTTGGCGACCAGGCCGATGCCGTTGGTCCAGGTGTGCGGCGTGAACACCTTACCCTCCGCTTCCACCATCGCCGCGATCTTGCGAGCCATGGAGATGCCGCCGATGAAGGTGCAGTCCGGCTGATAGACGTCCAGGCAGCCCTTTTCCAGATAGGTCTTGATCTCCTCCGGCCCGCGGTTCAGCTCGCCGCCGGCCAGGCGCAGCGTCGTCAGGTGGGAGCGCAGCTCGGCCAGGCCGTCGTAGTCGTAGGCGTCCAGCGGCTCCTCCAGCCAGTAGACGCCGTAGCGCTCCATCTCCAGCGCGGCGGCGACGGCGGTCTTCAGGTCCCAGCGGTGCGGCTGCCGGTCCGGCGTGATGCGCCAGCCCCAGTTGGCGTCTACCATGATGTCGACGTCGTCGCCTACCGCCTTGCGCACGGCCTCCAGCGTCTTGACGTCGTCGCGCCAGTCCGGGCTGTGGAAGCGCAGCTTCAGCGCCCTGAACCCCTCGGCCACGATCTGCTGCGCCGACTCGACGCGCGCATCCAGGCCGCGCAGCTCGCCGGTGGAGGCGTAGGCCTTCAGCTTGACTGCGCCGCCACCGAGTAGCCTGTAGATCGGTTGGCCGGTGGCCTTGCCGATTATGTCCCACAGGGCGACTTCCACCGGCCAGGGCCGCCCCACGAAGAAGGCCATGGAGCGCAGGTTGGCGACGTGCTGCTCCATGGCGAAGGGGTCCTGGCCGATCAGAAAGAGGCCGGCCACCTCCCAGCGCAGGGGCACTCCGCCGGAGCCGATGCCGACGATCCCCTCGTCCGTGTGTATCTCCACGACGTGGATGCGCGCGGCTGTGGTGGGCAGCGGCTGCCAGGTGGGATGGAACGGCTTGGGCATGGGGTACTCGAACAGGCGGACTTTGACCTGAGTGATCTTCATGCGCGACTCCTCCGGGGCAGATTCGTCCGCATCGTAGGGGAAGGCGCGAACGGGCGTCAATTGACAGCTGGGATGGGCCGGAAATACTGTGTGGTTGCAAGGGTAAACGTCAGGCGAGCACGACATCGCTCAGAACGGAAGGCGCGAGCCCGGGAGGCTGATAATGGCAGGCCCGCTGGAAGGGATTCGAGTACTGGACTTCACCATCGCCCAGCAGGGGGCGTACGCCACGCTGTTGCTGGCGGACATGGGCGCCGAGGTGATCAAGGTGGAGCAGCCGGGCAGGGGCGAGGTGGGCCGTGTTCTGGGGATCGACCGCAGGACCGGCTTTAGCGCCTACTTCTTGGCGATCAACCGGGGTAAGAAGGGGCTGACCCTGGACCTGAAATCGGAGAAGGGACGGGAGATCGCGCTGCGGCTGGCGCGGGACTGCGATGTCGTCGCTCACAACTTCCGGCCGGGGGTGATGGAGAAGCTGGGCCTGGGCTATGAGGCCTTCCGCGCCGTCAACCCACGAATCATTTGCGCGGGGGCTTCGGCTTTCGGGACGAAGGGGCCGCTGGGGCGAAAGCCCGGGAACGCCATCCTGGCGCAGGCGATGAGCGGCCTGATGAGCGTCACCGGCGAGGGCGAGGCGCCGCTACCCACGGGGGCCGCGGTGGCCGATCACATCGGCGCGGTGACGCTGGCGCTGGGGATCGTCAGCGCCCTGTACGCTCGGGAGCGGACCGGCCCTTCGTCACGGCTCAGGACAGGCGTGGGCCAGCAAGTGGAGGCGTCGCTGCTGGGCAGCCTGATCGCCGCCCAGTCCTGGGAGCTGACCTATCACATGATGACGGGCGAGCTGCCGGCCAAGGCGGGGCGCGGCCACGCGCACCTGCCGCTCCTCTGGTACACGTATCGCACGGCCGACGGGTGGATGGCGATCGGCGGCGTCGATCCGAAGCGCTGGACGGGGTTCTGCCACGCCATCGACTGGCCGGCCCTGGAGATGGATGAGCGATTCGACTCCATCGGGAAGAGAATCCGTGCCCGACGGGAGCTGAACGATCTGCTGGACGAGCACTTTCCAGCGCGCAAGACGGAGGAGTGGTTGCCACGCCTGGAGGCGGCGGACATCTTCTGCGCGCCGGTGTACGACTACCAGCAGGTGACCAGCGACGAGCAGGTGACGGCGAACGGTTACCTGACGACGATTCAGCACCCGAGAGTGGGGGAGACGCGGATCGTGCCATGTCCCATCGCCTTCAGCGAGACGCCGGCGTCCGTACCGGGCCCGGAGCCACTGCTAGGCGAGCACACCGACGATGTCCTGCGGGAGTTTGGGTATACGCAGAAGAACATCGCAGAGCTGCGGGAGCGTGGGGTGGTGTAGGGGGGCGGCGTCGTGGTGTGTCACACCGCCGAGATTCTTCGCTCAGATAGGTAGTGCTGGACGCGCGCGGAAATTCGTGGTCGCTCAGAATGACAGAGGAACGTTGCGGCGCAGCATGCTGCGCCCCTACACCACCCCGCCAACCGCGCCAGGGGTAGGGGCTACCGGCGGGTAGCCCCTACATTGGTGTCTGGCCTTCCCGCTCCAGGATGCGCGGCACGGGGCTGGGGAGCGGGCCGAAGACGGCGCCGGCCTGGCGCAGGGCGGCGATCTCTGTGGCGGACAGGCCCAGGAGCGACGAGAGCACCTCGTCAGTGTGCTCGCCGATGGCGGGCGGGGGGCCCTGGATGCCGCCGGGCGTCCGGCTCAACTTCACCGGCGTGTCGGGAATCTTGAGGCTGAAGCCGCTGGGATGGGCCACGTCCATCAGCATCCCGCGAGCCTTCACCTGGGGATGCTCGGCGGCGTGAGGAATATCGTTCAGCGGCCCGGAGGGCAGGCCGATGGCGTCGAACTCCTGTAGCCATTCTCGCGTCGTCTTGTGGCGGAGCGCCTCGTTCAGCAGCGGCTCCAGGACGTCGTGGTGGCGGGTACGAAGGCCAGGCGTATCGAACCTGGCGTCATCGATGAGGTCGGAGCGGCCGATGGTGGCGCAGAACAGCTCCCACTGGTTCTCCACGCCCCAGGAGAGGGCGACGACTATCCAGCCATCTTTTGTAGCGAAGGCCTGGAATGGCGTCGCGAGCGGATGTCGGGTGCCCAGCGGGCGGGGGATCTCGCCGGTGGCGAAGTAGCGGACGAAGGCGTTCTCCAGAACGGCGATCTGGCAGTCCAGCATGCTGACGTCGATCATCTGTCCCCGGCCACTCTGCTCGCGCTCATGTAACGCAGCCAGGATGCCGACGGCGGTGTAGAGGCCGGCGGTGATATCCCCCTGGGAGTTGCCGGGACGGACAGGCCGGCCGCCGGGCTCGCCGGTGAT
>JBGPMY010000237.1:0-3428 GCA_041487235.1 Dehalococcoidia bacterium | reverse complement strand
CGATCTCCACTTCTTCCCCCGCCTTAACGATGCCCCGCTCGATACGGCCGGTGACAACGGTGCCGCGGCCCTTGATGCCGAAGACGTCCTCGATGGGCATCAGGAACGGCTTGTCACGGGGGCGATCTGGCTCTGGAATGTATTCGTCAATCGCTTTCATCAGCTCCCAGATCGGCTGGTATTCGGGAGCGTCGGGATCCTGGGCGGTGCTCTCCATGATCTTGAGGGCGCTGCCGCGAACGATGGGGGTATCGTCGCCTGGAAAGCCGTACTTGTTGAGGAGGTCCCGCACCTCCAGCTCCACTAGGTCCAGCAGCTCCGGGTCTTCCATCATGTCTACCTAGTTCAGGAAGACGACCATGGCGGGTACCTCCACCTGGCGGGCCAGGAGGACGTGCTCGCGGGTCTGGGGCATGGGGCCGTCGTTGGCGGCTACAACCAGGATCGCCCCGTCCATCTGGGCCGCTCCCGTGATCATGTTCTTGATGTAGTCAGCGTGGCCCGGACAGTCGATGTGGGCGTAGTGCCGCTTGACCGTCTCATACTCGACGTGAGCGATGGCGATGGTGATGCCGCGCTGGCGCTCCTCCGGCGCCTTGTCGATGCTATAGAAGTCCCGAAACTCCGCCAGCTTCTTTAGGGCCAGCACCTTGGTGATGGCGGACGTGAGGGTGGTCTTGCCGTGGTCAATGTGACCTATCGTGCCTACATTCAGGTGCGGCTTGGTGCGCACGAACTTTTGCTTGGCCATTCGGGAGTCCTCCTAGATGTTGCGTTCGCGGGTCGGGGTCAACCGGCGTGCCCTGACCCGTCAATCATAACGCGATAACGCGCCCTCAGGGAACACCTGCCCGTCCGGCAGGCGGGCCGGTGCTTTGGCGGTCCGTCCGCTTCGTCTATTCGGTTCTATCAGTTCGCCTGCTTCCGTATGGAGCCCACGACCGGACTCGAACCGGTGACCCCGTTCTTACCAAGAACGTGCTCTACCAACTGAGCTACGTGGGCCCTTTATATAGAGCGCACTGGTGGCGGGGGCAGGATTCGAACCTGCGTAGCCCGTTAGGGCGCCGAGTTTACAGCCCGGTGGTATTAGCCACTCACCCACCCCGCCCTCGATTGTTTTGGAACGGGGAACGCGATGTGGAGCGATACTCAACGCTCCCCTGAGCCTCACGTTCCAGGTTCCTGGTCCCTCAGCTTATGGAGCCGAAGGGGGGATTCGAACCCCCAACCTAGCGATTACAAATCGCTTGCGCTACCATTGCGCCACTTCGGCCTTGGCCCCGCCTGGCGGACGCCTCCCCGCCGGCAGGCCAAAAAAAGTTCGCTCCCTGGGAGCGATCATCCGTAGTATAGATACGAAGGTGTCGCCAAGTCAAGGAATGTGGCTGCCCTTGCCAAAGCGCCGCCGTGACGCTATCCTCACAGCGGATATGGTCAACGACGAGGTTCTGAGCGCCCTGCTCTCGCAGCTGGACGCGATAGCAAACGCCCCCATGACGGCGCCTGAGCGAGAGCTGCGGGCGAAGCCTCTACTGGACGCCGGTGGCCTGAGCCCCTCCGATGTGGGCCGCGCCGCCAGCCGCGGCGACCTGCCCTGGAGCGCGAGGAAGGCGGCGGAGTACGGCGTGCCCGTCGAGATCTGGCTCGATGCCGTACATGTCGTCGACCTGCCGGCGAGCGGGTCGCTGGGCGCTCTCCTGGACCGCCTGCACCGGGTAGAAGCGGTGGTTGCCATCTTGAGGGCCGGATACACGCCGGGCCGGGACACCTCCGGCCGCCTGACCTGGACCGGCCGTGGGTAGCGAGTATAGCCGGCACTCGGTATAATCTGACAGTCGCCCTGCGCGACGAGACCACGTTCTAGAAGGAGGCCCCTATGACAACGGAGACAGCCAAACCGCAGGCTGTGAGCGGCAAGCAGTACCAGCTTCTCATCAACGGCCAGCCCACGCCCGCCAGGTCCGGCGAGACGTTGGAGCGGCGCTACCCGGCCAACCGCGACGTAATCGTCGCCACCTTCCCTAAGGCCAGCCAGGAGGACACGGACCTCGCCATCCAGGCTGCCCGCGACGCCTTCGATAGCGGCGTCTGGTCCAACGCCCCCGCCAGGAACCGCGCCGCCGTCCTGCGCAAGGCCGCCGACAAGATTCGCCAGGAGAGCGCCGACCTCTCGCGCCTCTTGGCCTCTGAGGTGGGCAAGCCCCTGGGCGAGGCCAGCATGGAGGTGACGATGACCGCCGACGTCTTCGACTACTACGCCGGTCTGGCCCTGGACATCAAGGGACAGGTCATCTCCAACTACGTCAGCGACGCCATCGGCATGATACTGAAGGAGCCTGTGGGTGTCGTCGGCATCATCACCCCCTGGAACTTCCCCATGCTGCTGGCCGCCTGGAAGCTGGCCCCCGCCCTCGCCGTCGGCTGCACGACCGTCATCAAGCCCGCCACCTACACTCCTTGCACCACATACGAGCTGGGCCGCATCCTCACGGAGTCCGGCGCCCCGCCCGGCGTGGTGAACGTCGTCACCGGCCCCGGTGCGACCACCGGCGAGCGCATCGCCGCCTCCGCGCTCGTCGATAAGATCGCTTTCACCGGCTCTACGGAGGTAGGCCAGCAGGTCATGCGGGCAGCGGCCTCCAACGTCAAGAAGATATCGCTGGAGCTGGGCGGCAAGTCCCCCAACATCATCTTCGCCGACGCCAACGTCCAGGGCGCCGTCATCGGCTCCCTGTTCGGCATCTACCTCAACGCTGGCCAGGTCTGCCAGGCCGGCTCGCGCGTTCTCGTCCAGGAGGAGGTGCACGACCAGTTCCTGGGCATGTTCAACAACTTCGTGGGCGGCCTCAAGATCGGCGACCCGCTGGACCCCATGACCCGCATGGGCCCGGTGGTCTCGGAATCGCAGTTGAGCACCGTCGAGCACTACGTGAAGGCGGGCAAGGACGAGAAGGCCGAGCTGGTCCGCGGCGGCAACCGCCTGACCGGCGGCGACTACGACAAGGGCTACTTCTACGAGCCCACGATCTTCGACAAGGTGGACAACCGCATGAAGATCGCCCAGGAGGAGATCTTCGGGCCGGTCCTGTCCGTCATCCCCTTCAAGGACGCCGACGAGGCGCTGCGCATGGCCAACGACACGATGTACGGCCTGGCCGCCGCTGTCTGGACCAAGGACATCGATAAGGCGTTCAAGTTTGCCAAGGGGATCAAGGCGGGCACCGTCTGGATCAACTCCTACCACACCGCCGGCATGCCCTTCATGCCCTTCGGCGGCTACAAGCAGAGCGGCATCGGCCGCGAGCTGGGGCAGGAGGGGATGGAGATGTTCATGGAGACGAAGAGCGTAGCCATCAAGCTGAGCTAGCCACAACACCCGCAGCGTACGGCACACGGGACACCAGCTGGTGTCCCGTGTGTCTTTG
>JBGPMY010000236.1:0-3438 GCA_041487235.1 Dehalococcoidia bacterium | reverse complement strand
GCTCTAGGACATCCGGGCCGCCGCCCCCATTGCCCGCCGCCGGTCCGCTGCCGGGGCTGACCTTCGGCGCTGTCCCCGGCGAGGGTGAGGGTACCGGGCTCGCCTCCTGCGTCACGCTGAAGGCGAAGCTGCCGGTACCGATCTGGCCCGTGGCCACGGATGTTACGGTCCACCGGAACGTCCACTGGCCCTTGACTCCGCCCGCTGTTCGCCCCGGGAAGACGTGGGCGCACTGGGAGTCCGTCTGCCACTCCGTTCTCAGGCCCAGCGAAGTGCCGTCGGGCGGGATGACGGCGAACGAGAAGCCACCCGGCAGCTTCTCGAAGTCGATTGTCTCGGAGAAGCAGACGCGGATGAACTTGGGCAGTTCGGCGATGGAGGCGCCGTCGCTGGGGTCCGATTCAGCGAGCTGCGGCTGGGCCAGGGCATTCCCCGCGGAGGCGTACAAGGAGACGGCGGAGGCGACCAGCAACGCCGCTGCGATCGATAGGCGCGCGAACCGGTTGTGAGCGGCCATCGGTTATCGAACGCGACTGTATCACAGAGGGGCGCTACGTCGTAGACCCGTTCCTTGAGTGGCGTCTTGGCGGGCCGGTATAATGCGAACACGCTTTAGCGATTGGCAGTGAGCTATGGTTAGAAACGTTGCGCGGACCTCCAAATCGGAAGGTGGCGAGGCGCCGCTTCGCTACAAGAGGATCGTCGCCAAGTTGGGCACCAACGTCCTCACCGCCGGCACCGACCGTCTGGATCTGGAGGTGATGTCGGCGCTGGTGGGGCAGGTGGCCCGCCTCCACAAGCGCGGGGCGGACGTCATCGTCGTTACCTCCGGCGCCATCGCCGCGGGGCGTCACCGGTTGGGGATCCAGCGCGATCGAAAGGACATCCCGTTTCGCCAGGTGCTGGCGGCGGTGGGCCAGAGCGACCTTATGCAGGCTTACCAGGAGCTGTTCGCCTGGCACGACACCACGGTGGCGCAGACGCTGCTCACCCGTCGCGACCTGGCGGACCGTCAGGGGTATCTCAACGCCCGCAACACGCTCCTGGCGATCCTGGAGCTGCGGGTGGTACCCATCATTAACGAGAACGACGTGGTGGCGGTGGACGAGATCGAAGGCGCCAAGATAGGGGACAACGACAATCTCTCGGCTCTGGTGGCCAACCTGGTGGACGCCGACCTTCTGGCCCTTCTCACGGACACTGGCGGCCTCTACACCGCGGACCCGCGGCTGGACGCTGACGCCAGGCTGATCCCGCGGGTGGAGCGCATCGATGCGGAGATAGAGAAGCTGGGGGGGGCGTCTTCAGGCCCCGGCGTGGGCGGGATGGCGACGAAGCTGCAGGCGGCGCGCCTGGCCACCGGCGGTGGCGCCGACGTGGTGATCGCCGCCGGCGGAGAGCCGGATATCCTGGTGCGCCTGGCCCAGGGCGAAGCCCTGGGCACGCTCTTCCCAACGTCTGTCGATCGCATGGAGAGCCGCAAACGCTGGATGCTAGCCGGCCTCTCTGTTAAGGGCAGCATCGTCGTGGATAGCGGCGCGGCGAAGGTCCTGCGGGACGACAAGCGCAGCCTGCTGCCGGCGGGCGTCCAGGATGTGCAGGGGGCCTTTCAGCGCGGCGACGCCGTGGAGATCGTCGACGCGCAGGGCCTTCGCATCGCCTGTGGCATCGCCAACTACAGCTCGGAGGAGGTACTGCGCATCCGCGGCATGCGCTCTGACCGTATCGAGTCCGTCCTCGGCCACCACTTTGGCGGCGAGGTTGTGCACCGGGACAACCTGGTCTGCCTGTAGAATAGGGATATGGGACTGGTAACGATTCGAGGCCTAATGGGACGCTGGCGGGAGCGGCTCCGCGAGATCGATTTCCTGGTTGACACTGGCAGCTTCTACTCGGCGATACCTCAAGACCTGAGGGAGCAACTCGAGCTGGAGCCAGGGATGCCGACTCACGTCCAGCTGGCAGATCGCAGCGTAGTGGATGCTGAGGTCACGTTGGCGCATCTACGACTGCTTGATCGGGAAGGCGTAGTGCCGGTCGAAATTATGGAAGTGCCGTACCCCCTTCTTGGGATCAGCGCTCTGGAGGCTCTCGGTCTCAAGGTGAATCCCGTGGATAGCACCCTGGAGCACCGCTTTCCCTTCCCAGGTGAGGTAACGTTCACTAGATTTCGCCTCCATTTCTATCGTGGCCCTTAGACGCGCGGCGCGAGGTGGTGCACCGCGACAAGCTGGTCTGCCTGTAGAATAGGGATATGGGAGTTGTGACCGTTCGGGCGCGTATCGGTGCGAGCGCCGACGACCTACAGGACGTGGAGTTCATGGTGGACACAGGCGCTTTCTACACCATCTTGTCGCCGGCTCTTTGCGAGCAGCTGGGCCTCGATCTCCGGCTGAGGGAGCGCGTCATCACCGCTGATAGCCGGATTCTTGTGATGGAGTTGGGCGCGGCGCACATTGAAATCGACGGGCGGGCCGCGGGCATACTGGTGGGTAAGTTGGATGTCCCAGCGCCGCTCCTGGGCGTGAGCGCGCTGGAAGCGCTCGGCTTCAAAGTCAACCCTGTAGAGGGCACCCTGGAGCCGACGCGCCCATTCCCCGAGATCCCGGCTCTCTGGGCCCTATCGTGAACTGTCCGCTGGAGGCGCTTAGGGTAGACATGCCCGCGAAAGCCTTCTACGATGTCATCACGCCTGAGATCGCTCTGTTGAAGTTCGAACCAGAATAACGAGACACGCGACGGGCGACATGGGACATGGGGTAGTTGCCGTGAGGCCGCGTCTCGTGTCGATTGTTTCCTGTCTAGCGAGTAAGTCGGAGGCTTAATGGGGTCTGTCGTAAAGAAGCGGCGTAAGAAGATCAGCAAGCACAAGCATCGCAAGATGCTGAAGAAGACGCGCTGGCAGCGGCGCCACAAGTAGCGTCGTCGTAGCCGCCGCCGCCGATGGCGACCTGAAGGTCGCCTCTACTTTCTTCCGCGGCGCTGAGAGTGGACAAGTCTCATGACCACCACCGCTAACGAGCTTCAGACCAAGGGCCAGGCCGCCAAGCGCGCGGCGCGGGAGCTGGCGCGCGCCTCCACCGAGCTCAAGAACCGCGCCCTCGCGGCCCTGGCGGAGGCACTGCTGGATCGCGCGCCGGAGGTGCTGCGCGCCAACCAGCACGACGTCCAGGGCGGGCGCGAGGCCGGCCTGTCAGACGCCGTCGTCGACCGGCTGGCGCTGAGCCGCGAGAAGATCGAGGGGATCGCATCGGACGTGCGCCAGGTGGCGCTGCTTCCCGACCCCGTGGGCGAGATGATCGACATGCGCATGCTGCCCAACGGCATGCAGGTGGGCCGCCGGCGGGTTCCCCTGGGGGTCATCGCCGCCATCTTCGAGAGCCGCCCCAACGTCACCGTGGACATCGCTTCTCTCTGTCTGAAGTCCGGCAACGCCTG
>JBGPMY010000235.1:0-3443 GCA_041487235.1 Dehalococcoidia bacterium | reverse complement strand
TGCCTGAAGCCTCAGGTCGCTCGCGACTGTCTGGTGGCGCTGGCGCGCTGGCAGGGCAAGAAGTTCGACTCCTGGCGCGATGAGGAGCCGGGTAAGATCCTGCACGAGCTGCGCCTGGGCGAGCTGACCCAGACCGGCGACCTGCCCTTTTCCCCTTACTTCGGCAGCATCGATTCCACGCCCCTGTTTCTCCTCCTGGCCGGAGAGTACTTCCGCTGGTCCGGCGATGTGGAGCTGCTGTCCCAGATGGAGACCAACCTGAGAGCGGCCCTGCACTGGCTGAAGGAGTATAGCGATATCAACGGCGATGGTTATGTCGACTATGAGAAGCGGTCTAGCAAGGGACTCGTTAACCAGGGATGGAAGGACTCTCAGGACTGCTTGATGCACGCCGACGGCGCCCTGCTCAGGCCGCCGATAACGCTGGTAGAGGTGCAGGCCTACGTCTTCGCCGCGCTGCAGAGGCTGGCCCCGGTTTTCGCCGCGCTGGGCGATGACGAGACGGCCCGAGACCTCCTGAGCCAGGCGAGCGAGCTGAGGCAGCGCTTCGGCCGGGATTTCTGGATTGCAGATGGCTTCTACGCCCTGGCCCTGGACGGCGACGGCCGTCCAGCCGCCTCGGTCTCCTCCAACGCCGGTCACGCCCTGTGGGGAGGCATCGCGACTGGCGAGCAGGCGCAGCAGATGGTGCGCAGGCTAATGGAAAAAGACATGTTCAGCGGATGGGGGATCCGCACGTTGAGCGCCTCATCGCCCCGCTTCAATCCGCAGGGATATCACGTGGGCACGGTCTGGCCGCACGACAACTCCATCATCGCCATGGGATTCAAGCGCTACGGGTACGAGCGCCAGCTCAACCAGCTGGCGACGGCGCTGTTCGACGCCGCCCAGGCCTTTCCCTACTACCGGTTGCCGGAGCTGTTCGGCGGATCGGCGCGCTCGGCCCACCGGTCTCCAGTGCCCTATCCGGTAGCCTGCCGGCCGCAGGCCTGGGCCGCCGGCGCCTTCCCGCTGATCACGCAAGCGATACTGGGACTCTGCCCTGATGCTCCCAATCAGCGGCTTCACATCGTCCGTCCAACGCTGCCCGAATGGCTGCATCGGGTGCGCGTGGAAGGGCTGCGCGTGGGCCAGGCGGAGGCGGATCTCTTCTATGAGCGACGCGCCGGCAGCACCACCGTGCAGGTCCAGGAGGTCAGGGGCCACCTGAAGGTGGATGTGCGCGATGACTGGCCGGAGTAGCGTCCCCGCGGCCGCCTAAGGACGGCCGCGAGAGCAGCCTTGACCACCGCCGCTAGGCGCATCATATTGGTCGCATGACCTCGGGGGAGAAGCCGCTGCTTGGCCAGGTGGCCGTGGTGACCGGCGCCAGCCGCGGCATCGGCCGCGCCATCGCCATCGACTTCGCGCGCGCCGGGGCGGACGTAGTGGTGACAGCGCGAAGCTCGGAGAGCGCACCGTCCAAGCTGCCCGGAACGATCGAGGAGACCGCGCGCCAGGTGGAGGCGCTGGGCCGGCGGGCGCTGGCCGTGCCCACGGACGTGACCAGCGAGGAGCAGGTGCGGGAGATGGCGCGTCGAACGCTACAGGAGTTCGGCCGCTGCGACATCCTGGTGAACAACGCCGGCATCAGCTCACCGGCGCCCTTCCACGAGACGCCTCTCAAGCGCTGGGACCTGGTGATGAGCGTGAACCTGCGCGGCCCGGTGATGTGCATGCAGGCCTTCTTGCCTTCGATGATCGAGCGCAGGAGCGGGCGCATAATTAACATCTCGTCATTCCTGGCGGAGGTCATGCTCCCTGGAATGATCTCTTACTCCGTCTCCAAGATCGCGCTAGAGAAGCTGACCCAGTACACCGGACAGGAGTTGCGCCAGTTCAACATACCGGTGAACGCCCTGCGCATCGAGCTGAACATCGCCACGGAGGGCTGGATGTTCCGCAACCCCAACATGGACTTCTCCGACTGGGAGAAGCCAGAGGCGGCGTCCGAGACGACGCTATGGCTGGCGACCCAGCCCACGTCGTACACGGGCAACGTGGTCACGATCGCCGAGGTCCGGGAGGCGATGGCGAGGGCGTAGCGGCGCGCGGCGCTTGTGCTCCGCTCGTCCTACGAGAGCCTCAGGACGAGCGGGAAGGGGCGTGATTCGTTGCTTTGTTGCTTTGTTGCTTGCTGCTTCGTTCCTCTATCGCTGCAACGCCCCACTGTCGTCCCCCGGCCACATCTCACGGAAGGCGTACCACTGGTCCGGGTAGCGTCGAACGAATCGCTCGAAGATCTCCGCGATACGCTGGGTTAGCTGACGGGCGTCTTCCTCGGCGTCGAGCCGGCGGTCGGACAGAAGCGGCGGTTCGATGTGGACCAGGAAGCGACCGCCGGGCTGTCGCGCCGCCAGGCCGAAGACGATGGGCGCGCCGCTGAGGCGGGCCAGCCGCGCCGGGCCGACGGGGAAGACGGTCTGCCGCCCACAGAACGTGATGGGCACGCCCTCGACCCCGTCCACGCCGACATCGACGACAAACGCTACCATCTCCTTCCGGCGCAGCGCGCGCAGCAGCCTGATTCCGGAGCCAGTGGCGGGCAGCAGCGTGATCCCCATCTTGGCCCGGCAGGTGCGAATCCAGTCCATGAGGAGCCTGGGCCGCAGATCCTCGGCGACAGACGTGATCTTGTAGCCCCGTAGCACGACGAGCGAGCTGGCGACCTCGATGCTGCCCATGTGGGCGCTCACGAAGATCACGCCCCGCCCGTGCGCCTCCGCCTCGTCGAAATGTTGCTCTCCTTCCATCTCCAGCCGCTCCATTACAGAGTCGGTGTCCCAGCCCTGAACGTGACCCAGCTCCACGATATAGCGCCCGAACTGCCGGAAGCAGGAGCGGGCTGTCCACGCGACCAGAGGGTCATGGGGCGGCCGTCGCAGGATGCCAGCGTAGTTGCGGAGAGCGGTCTCGCGCTTGCTCCTCCACAGCCGGTAGAAGGCGTCCGTGATAGGGACCGAGACTCGGTAGGCGAGGCTGAGCGGGATGAGCTGCGCGGCGCCGCGGTTCAGGATGTAATACCAGGGCGCCGACGCAGGGGGCCGTTTCTGTTCGACTCTTGCCGGCACGCGCCTATCGTCGGGCGGCCCGCTCCGCGTCATCCAGGAAGAGGGCTTGCAGCTCCTCCGCGCGATCCCGCGGCATCCGCATGAAGAGCCCTTTGGCCTGGGCGAGGAGCTCGCCAGAGGACGCCCGAAGCTCGCCCACGGCCTCCAGCCAGCGGCCGCGCTCGCGGACAACCTGCGCCGTGACGCATAGCTCTTCGCCAAGTGGCAGAGGACGTCGGTACTTCACCTCCATGCGGGCGGTCATCGCCCAGGCCCCGGCGGCGTACATCGCCCAGCCCATCGCCTCGTCCAGAGCGGCTGCCGCTATCCCCCCGTGCGCCACGCCCGGATACC
>JBGPMY010000234.1:0-3456 GCA_041487235.1 Dehalococcoidia bacterium | reverse complement strand
CGGCCCCGGCGAGCGCAGCTTTCCCGGCGTCTTGGAGAGCACGAAGGGCGGCCCGTCGTAGGCGGCGCGGCCCGTCTCCGGGTGGTCCAAGTAGACGTAGTAGCCGCGCTCCTTCATGTGCTCATCCACGTCCAGCAGCTCGCGGGCGCTCTGGACGACGCCAGCCGGTACGCCGCGCGACTGCAGGTCGTCCATAAGGTCGTAGGCTTCTTCGTCCGATCTCCAGGCGCCGATCTGCGCCTCGAGTGCGTCCTCGTTGGCCTTGCGCCCTTCCAGCGTGGCGAACCGATCGCCGCAGGCCCAACCGGGGTTGCCCATCGCCTCCACCAGGGAGCGCCACTCTTCGTCGGAGAAGCAGGCGATGGCGATCCAGCGCTCGTCGGCGAGCGCGGCTGAGCCTTCGATCAGGGGCCGGCACTTGAAGGCGTTGTGCGGCGCGGCGTTCGGGAGGCCGTTGCCGGAGCGGCACTGGACGCGGCCGTTGACGGTGTAGTCGAAGATCGCCGGGGCCAGCGGAGCGACGGAAGACTCCAGCTGCGCGCACTCAATGCGCTGGCCCTTGCCCGTCCTGTTCCGGTAATGGAGCGCTGCCAGAATGGCGATGAGGGTGTGGCCGGGGTTGATGACGTAGTCCGGGTAGTTGGTGCCCAGCCCAATCGGCGGCCGGTTGGGGAAGCCGGAGAGGTAGTTGTAGCCGGTTATGGGCGTGAGGACGGCGCCGAATCCCAGGAAGTCGCGGTGCGGCCCCTCGTAGCCCTGCATCGGCTGGTAGCAGGCGATGATCCGGGGGTTGACCTCCACCAGCTTGTCGTAGGTCAGCCCCCAGCGCTCGACGACCCGCGGCGTGATGTTGGTCAGGAAGACGTCTGCCCAGGCGACGAGACGGAGGGCGATTCCGTGCGATTGCTCCGCGTTCAGGTTCAGCGTCAGGCTCAGCTTGCCGGCGTTGAAGTTGTTGAAGTAGCCGCTGACGTTGTACCCGGTCTTGCCCTTGGCGAAGGGCGCCACGGTGCGCAGGGCGTCGATGTGCGTCTCGGACTCCACGCGCACGACCGTGGCGCCGAAGGTGGCCAGGTGCTCGGCGCAGATGGGGCCGGCGCCGAACCAGGAGAAGTCGGCGACCTTGATGCCATCCAGCACTGCCTTCGTCTTAGCCGCCATCACACCACCTCCGCTGATCGCAGGCTTTCCAACTGCTGTATCGAAAGCCCCAGCTCGCCGCCGTATATCTCGTCGTTGTGCTCGCCCAGGCGCGGCGGCCGCCGGCGGATCGCCCACGGCGTCTCCGACAACTGGTAGGGCGTGCCGGGGTAGTTGAGCGTGTCGTTCAGCTCCGGGTGGTCTACCGGTGTGAGCCAGCGCTTGTATTGGAGCTGCGGGTTGTTGGCGATGTCTTGCGGCGTGCTGACGATGCCGAACAGGAGCCGCCGCTTCTGTGCCTCCTCGTACATCTCCCACTTCCCCTTGGTAGCGACGAAGCGGCGCAGCACCTGGTCGATGTGGGGCAGGGATCCCAGCTTCTTGGCCACCTCCGGGTCTGTGGCGATGCTGGACAGGAATCGAAGGCTCAGACTCCAGCAGATCTCGTGGTACGGCTCCTCGGTCAGGTCCTCGGCCGCACCTTCCTCGATCATCCAGGCCAGGAGGTCGCTCCAGGGCGCGCCGCCGGGCGAGCCGACGTAGCCGTAGACGTGGCCGTCCTTGCACTCGTATACGCCGATGCCCGGGATGTCGATGGGAATCATGCCACGGGAGCCGTTACGGTTGCGCAGTATCTTGAGCATGTCCCAGGTCTGCATCGCCGTCTCTTGGGTGATGGAGAGCGCCTCCTGCATGGAGACGTCCACGTGCTGGCCCTCGTTGTGAGTGTCACGGTAGAGGAGGGCGGTCAGCGTACCGGCGGTGGCGATGATCGATGCCGAGATGTACCCTTGGCGCCACGGTGGAACGTTGGGCGGGTCCGCCGGCTCGCCTGCCAGCCACATCGTCCCGCCCATGGCCACCCCCACGATGTCCGGCGCCTTGTAGCGGGCATGCGGCCCCGTCTGCCCGAAGCCCGTGATCGAGGTGAGGATGACGTCCGGCTTGAGACGCGCCAGCGCTTCGTAGCCCAGCCCCAAGCCGTCCAGGTAACCCGGCTGGAAGCTCTCCACCACCACGTCGGCGCTGGTCGCCAGCTTCTTGAAGACATCTCGACCTTCGGCGCTCTGGAGGCTAAGCGTGACGCTGCGCTTGTTGATGTTGAGGTTGAGCCAATACAGGCTCTGTTCCGGGCCAAGGTCGTCGTGGTAGAAGGGAGGAAGGTTGCGGACGGGGTCGCCTTCGGGCGGCTCGATCTTGATGACGTCTGCGCCCAGGTCGGCCAGGAGTTTGGTGCAGTACTGCCCGATCTCCCCGGCGAGGTCCAGGACGCGAATATCGCCGAGGGCGGAAGGGGTGTCGTTATCGCTGTCAGTCACTCACGATGCCGTCTGAGGAGTCTCCATCCGGCGAGGCCGCCTGCAAAGAGGGCTGCGGCGGCGGCCAGACTAGTGGCAATATACCAAACCTGAGACGGCGCGTCATCATACCACGCTGTGCCGGATACCGAAGAGGCCCGCGCCGCGGATGCGATGTAGCGGTCCATCAGCGCCTCGAACGCCGGGTCGATCGCGTACCAGCCACTGTCGTCGCGAAAGCGCGCTTCGCCATCGCCGTGCGCCGGGTAGTATACGAACGTATTGACCTGGGCGCGTTCCCCGTTCTCCAGCACCTGGCGCAACTCCACAGAGTAGGTAACGTCCGGCAGCGACTCTGGTGCCGGACGCCCGGGATTGGTCGGCGGGAAGAAGCCATTCGCCGCGAACAACCGGTCTATCTCCTCGACCGGGATCACGACCTGGCCTGCCACGTCGCCGCCGGAGATGACCACCTCGAACGGCCCCTTGGCCTGGGCGGTCCCGGCCGAGATCAGCGCGAATCCTGTTAGCGCGAACGCTAGTGCGGCGACAACGAGCCTAAGCATGTCGATCACCTCCGCACTCTATACAACTGAGCGTGGGCGGAGGTTCCACCGCGGGGAGGGTGTAGGGGCGCAGCAAGCCGCGCCCCTACGGTCTCGTGCGTGGTCTACTTCTCGACGGGCACGCCGATCAGCGATCCCCACTCCGTCCAGGAGCCGTCGTAGTTGCGGACGTTGGGGTAGCCCAGCAGGTGGGTGAGGACGAACCAGGTGTGGGCGGAGCGCTCGCCGATGCGGCAGTAGGCGATCACTTCCTTGTCCGGCGTGACGCCCTGGCCCCCGTACAGCTGCTTCAGCTCGTCCGCCGACTTGAAGGTGCCATCCTCGTTCACCGCCTGTGACCAGACGATGTTCTTGGCGCCCGGGATGTGCCCCATCCGCTGCGCCGTCTCGGGAAGCCCTGGCGGCGCCATGATCTCGCCCTTGTACTCAGCGGGCGAGCGCACGTCCACCAT
>JBGPMY010000233.1:0-3469 GCA_041487235.1 Dehalococcoidia bacterium | reverse complement strand
GCCTGTGGCTCGCTCCCCATACCGTCCGGCGGTCGATCGTTGTAACACTCGCGAAATTGCCGCGTCCATTTACAGTGATGCAGGACTTCGATACCCAAACAGAAACGGCGCCGGCAAACGCTTGCCCCATATGCCAGACAGCGCTGGAGAACGGTGACCTGTTTTGCGCCCGCTGCGGCACCTTTCTCCGCGGAGACAACTCCAGTCCCGAGGCGCTGAACCTGCCCGTCGTTCATCTCTTGACCCAGGTCTGCAGTCTGCAGAAGGATCTGCTGCGGCAGTATCGCACGGGTCAGGCGCTTCAGGCGCGGCAGTTCCAGCATGCCCTCAAGCTCCAAGCGGATCAGCTGGAAAAGACGCTGGACCACGCCGCACGGCAATCGGAATCCCAGGAGCGCCGGCTGCAGCTCCTGGTGCGCTGGATCGCCGGTCTTGCCGCCGCCGGGGTCGCGATTCTCTTCATCGCGATACAGCTCGCCTAAGCTCGCGGGCCTTTCGTCCACTGTTCGGCTCTCGGTTGACTTCTGGGACTTGACAGCGCCTGTTGCGTCGACTAGGATGTTGTCGTGGACAACAACTCGACCGCTCCGGAAGACATGCTCACCGTATCTGAAGCCGCGCGGCGCCTTGGCCGTTCCATCGAACAGGTGCGGCGTTATCTGCGGGAAGGAAAGCTGCCGGGCAGGCGTATTGGGCAGCAGTGGTTCATAGACGAGAGCGCGCTACGCGGGGTGTACACGCCTAGCGAACCGCGCTTTGGCACCATTAGGGAGACAGCTGTTATGGAGGCGCTAAGGCCTGTCAACAAGGAAGTTGCGGCCGGGGATATCGCGGCGCTGATGAGGCGCGTGGACCGCAACCGGGAAGCGATCAAGAGACGGCTGGGTGGTGATCTCAAGGTCGATGTCGTAGAGCTGCTGCGCGTCGACCGCGAAGAGCACTAGCGGATGGCGTTCTGCCTGGACGCCAGCCTGGTGTTGAATTGGCTGCTGCCCCAGCGTTCCAGTGCCGCCGTCAGCGACTTCCTCCAAACATGTCTCAGGGGTGACGAGCAGTTGGTAGCGCCTCCCCTTCTCTTCGCCGAGGTGACCTCAGTCATTCGCCGCCAGGAGCACGCCGGTGCGCTCCTTGCGGAGGAGGCGGACGCTGCCCTTATGGGCTTCCTGGCGTTGGCTGTCAGTCCTGTTCACGCCAGGGAGGTCTACCTACTTGCTCTGAATTTCGCCCGTCGGCTGGGGCACGCCAGGGCCTACGATGTACAATATCTGGCTGTGGCCCAGTTGCAAGACTGCCCCGTGGCTACCCTGGACCGCGGAATGTATGAGGGTGCGCGCTCGCTGGGGATAGCCGCCCGTTTCCCTGCATGAACGTCCTGATCATTGGCTCCGGCGCCCGAGAGCATGCCCTGGCCTGGAAGCTCCGCCAATCTCCGAAGCTGACGGACCTCTTCGTCGCGCCGGGCAACGCCGGCACCGCCGCCCTCGCCGGCAACCTCGCGATAGACGCATCCGACGTCGATTCCCTGTGCCGGGTCGCCTCTGACCACCGTGTCGATCTGGTGGTCATCGGCCCGGAAGGTCCGCTTTCCTGCGGGCTGGTGGATCAGCTGGCCGCGCGGGGAGTCGCTGCCTTCGGGCCCACGCAGGCCGCGGCTCGTATCGAATCCTCCAAGGCTTTCGCCAAAGAGCTCATGCTCCGCCACGACATACCAACGGCCAGGTCGGCGACCTTCACCCGCCGTATCGATGCCAGCAGTTACGTCGATTCACTCTGGGGTCCGGTGGTGGTCAAGGCGGATGGACTGGCTGGTGGCAAGGGCGTGTTCGTGTGCGATTCCAAGGAGGAGGCGCTGCGGGCCATAGACCTGATGATGGGCACCGCCGCTGTCTTCGGGGAGGCCGGGCGTACCGTTCTCGTCGAGGAACGCCTCTCCGGGCGGGAGGTTTCCGCCCACGCCTTCACGGATGGGGTGACCGTTGCCCCCATGCCCTTCGCCTGCGACTACAAGCGGGCGCTGGATGGGGACGAAGGCGCCAACACGGGCGGCATGGGCGCTTACAGCCCGGCGCTCTGGCTGGACGAGGCGGTTGAGCAGTACGTGCATCAGCAGATCACGGAAGCGGCTGTGAACGCCATGGCGGAGGAGGGAGCGCCCTTCCAGGGAGTGTTGTACCCGGGTCTAATCGTCACTCGTGAAGGGGCGAAGGTGCTGGAGTTCAACTGTCGCTTCGGCGACCCGGAGGCTCAGGTGCTACTGCCGCGTCTGAGGTCCGATCTGCTGGAGATCTGCTGGGCTGTCGTCAACAGCCGGCTGGCGGAAGCGGAGGTCGACTGGTCCACGGACGCCTGCGTCGGCGTTGTCATGGCGTCGGGAGGATACCCCGATGAATACCAGACCGGCTATCCCATCGCCGGCCTCGGTGCCCTTGAGCCGGATGTCTTGGTGTTCCACGGCGGCACGACGTTGGGCGAGGGCGGCGCCGTAGTCACGAACGGCGGGCGTGTCCTGACCGTCGTCGCCGTGGCGCCGACGCTGGCCGAGGCGCGTGCCAAGGCTTATCGCAACGTGCAGCGCATACACTTCACCCGCGCCCACTACCGCAGCGACATCGCGGCGCCGGCTCAGGACGCGCGCATCCAGTAGGCGCGGGCCTGTGCTGGCGACAGGCTGAAGCCTGTCCCACAGGGCGGTTGTTGGGCCCGGCGAGGCGCGGGCGTGACCCTCGCCCCGTCCGCCGGTGGCGGACACCCCTCTCCCGTGCGCGGGAGAGGGGACGACAGGCTAAAGCCTGTCCCACTGGGGTTATGGGTTACAGCAGGCGTTTGGTCTTGGCGATTTCGCGCTCCAGGGGGGCTTTGGCGAAGGGCGAGCGCTGCGGCGGCATCTGGGGGCGCTTGCCCGCCAGGATCTCTTCGATGGTGAGGATCTGGACGCGGGGGTACTCCTTCTGCCAGAAGTCGTTGCGGTAGACGCCGGCGGAGGCCGCCTCGGTGACCATGTCGCGGGTTCTGGGGCTCAGGGTGACGAAGACGCCGATGGGTTCTTTCTCCCTGTCCAGGACGCCGACGAGGTCGCGGATCATGCCCACGCCGACTTTCTCGCCGCCCTTTACGGAAACCAGGGCGCGTCTGTACTCCGTCTGGGGGTTTTCGAAGAAGGGGATGACACCGTCGATGCCTTTGTCCGAGCCTTTCTTCTTGCCGGAGACGGGCTGCGCGCCGAGGCGGTCCAGGGCCCACCACTGGAACTGGTACTTGTCGCGCGCCGCCAGCTCGCGAGCGCCGCCCAGGTCTACCGGCTCGCCGATCACCTTGATGTCGATGCCGGGGAAGGCGTCCTCCATGCGGCGGCGGATGAGGCTGATGGCCAGGTGGGTGACGTCGATGCCGATCCAGCGGCGGTTCAGCTTCTGGGCGGCGTGGACGGCGGTGCCGCAGCCGCAGAAGGGGTCGAGCACGATATCGCCGG
>JBGPMY010000232.1:0-3505 GCA_041487235.1 Dehalococcoidia bacterium | reverse complement strand
GGAGGGCATTCGGCCCAGGAGCGCGGACACCTCCATGTTGGCCAGAATATAGCGGTAGACGTTATCGATGAACAGCAGCACGTCCTGACCGGCCACGTCGCGGAAGTACTCCGCCATCGTCACGCCGGTCAGGCCGATGCGGGCGCGCACGCCGGGCGGCTCGTTCATCTGGCCGAAGACGAGCACTGTCTTGTCGATGACGCCCGACTCGTTCATCTCCAGCCAGAGGTCATTCCCCTCGCGGGTGCGCTCCCCCACCCCGGCAAAGACGGAGAAGCCGCCGTGCTCCGTGGCGATGTTGCGGATCAGCTCCTGGATGATCACGGTCTTGCCGACGCCGGCGCCGCCGTAGGCCCCCACCTTACCTCCCTTCGTGAAGGGCGAGACCAGGTCCAGCACCTTCAGGCCCGTCTCCAGCACCTGCGGGGTCGTCTCCAGCTCTTCGAACGTCGGCGCCGGCCGGTGGATGGGCCAGTGCTCGTCCGCCTTCACCTCGCCCAGGTTGTCCAGCGGCTCTCCCAGCACGTTGAACAGCCGGCCCAGGCAGGACTCGCCGACGGGAACAGCGATCGGCGCGCCGGTATCGACGGCCTCCGCGCCGCGACGCAGCCCGTCCGTCGTGTCCATCGTCAGGCAGCGCACCCAGTTGTTACCCAGATGCTGCTGTACCTCCGCCACCAGCGTCTTTCCCGCGCCCATATCAACGTCGACGGCGTGGTAGATGCCGGGAAGCTCATCGGGCGGGAACTCGACGTCCACCACCGTGCCGATGATCTGTATGACTTTGCCCTGAGTGCCCTTAGCCATGGGGACCTCCAGAAACTAGGAACCAGGAGCCGGGAGCCACTCCTGTTCTTCCATAAGCAAGTCGTCGAACCCTGCTCTATATTCTCCACGTTCGTCACTGACCTTGTGACGCTGCCAATCGCCGCCTTCATCGAGTCTTGCCCGCAGCGCCCGCAGGAGGCCTGTAAGCAGCTTTCCTACCTCGATGCGCGTAGGATCGACCGCGTCGATGAGCGCTGTATCGACGATCTCGTTACGACGGATAAAGTGCAATTGGCTCTCCACTTCGTTCAGGGAGCTGATCGCTATTTCCAGAAATCGAATGTAATCGCGCAAAGTTCCTCTGCCATGGCCTTCGGCAATGTTGGACGAGACCGAGAGGGTGGCGCTGAGGAGCTGGCTTCTGAGCCAGCGGTCCCGGTGCGGGATAGAATCAGCCATTCGATACACGGCTGAAGCCAAGTCGTCGGCTCTCCGCCATGCGATGACCCTCCGAAATCCTGGCTCCTGGCCCCTGGCTCCTTGCTCCATCCCCTACCCCCTCATCGCCTCGACGCCGCCCGTGATGTCCAACAGCTCGCTGGTGATGCTCTCCTGGCGCGCCTTGTTGTACACCAGCGTCAGGTCGCGCATCAGCTCGTTGGCGTTATCGGTGGCGTTGCGCATCGCCACCATGCGCGCCGACTGCTCGCTGGCGATCGACTCCAGCACGGCGTCGTAGACCTGCCGCTCCACGTACCGCGGCAGCAACTCGGCCAGCACGGCTTCGCGCGTCGGCTCATAGATGTAGTCGACGGCGTGCGTCGTCGACTCCGCCGGCGGCTCTACGGGTAGCAGCTTGAACACCTCCGGCCGCTGCACCACCGTGTTCACGAAGCTCGCGTATACCAGGTACACCTCGTCGGCCAGACCCTCTGTGAAGTCCTGCATCGCCACCTGCGCGATGGGGCGCAGCTCCTCGTAGCCCGGGTTATCGCCGATGCCTATGAACTCGGCGACGACGTTCTGCCCTGTGCGTCGCATGAAATCGCGCCCCTTGCGCCCCACCGCCACCACGCGCACCGGCGCCGGCTGCTCCAGGACGAACTGGGCGGCCCTCCGGTTCAGGATCGCCGGCAACCCTCCCGCCAGACCACGGTCCGGCGTGATGAAGACGATCTCCACGCCCCGGACCTCTTCTCGCCGCCGCAGCAGCGGAGGCAGCATCTCAGGGTCCAGGAGCGAGATGGTCTCCGCCAGGTTCGCCAGCACCCAGCGCATCTTCTCCGCGTACGGCCGTGCGGCCAGCGCGCTGAGCTGCGCGCGCCGCATCTTGGAGGCCGCCACCAGCTCCATGGCGCGTGTGATCTTGGCCGTGCTCTGGATGCTGCGGATGCGGCGGCGTATCTGGCGCAGGGTGCCTGCCATGGCTCAGTTGCTCCACCCCAACTTGAGAGTTGGGGCATGATACGGCCCATCGCTTGGGCGGCGGCCCTCCGAGACCTCAACTGGTGCGCGGCGCTGGAAAGGCGCGGCAAGCAGCGCCCCTACGCCGGGTCCAGTCTCCAGTCTCCAACCTCTAACTTCCAACTTCCAACTTCCAACTTCCAACGTTGCGTTGTTAGGCTCGTACGCCAGCCTCGGCCGCTAGGAAGACGCGCAAAGCGCGCGCGAGCTCTGCGGGCTGGTCTTCGGGGATGAGCGTGTAGCTGTCGGCGATCTCGACAAGCTGGCCGCGGGGAAGCAGGTCAGCCAGCCGTCGTCCGTGCTCTGGCGGCATAACGCGGTCCTCCGCAGCCCAGACAACGAGTGCCGGGTGGTCAAAGGCGCGTAGCCGTTCAGCTGCATCGAGCATGGCGCCCTTGTCAACCCCCCGCAAGTACTTGACGAGGTCGCGCCGGATCTCTCGCTGCGTGAGCACCGGCCGTAGCCAAGCGTCCATGACATCGTGAGGGACGGGTCGCTTGGACATCCAACCGAAGGCGATCGGCAGGCGCCGCAGAGGGCGAAGGCGAAGCGGCTGCGCCAGGGCGTTGAGCCCGCCCGGCAGCTTCGCGGCGAGCCAAACCGCCCGCCCGGGAAGGCCGGGGGGGAAGTTGTCGAAGGCCTCGCATGAGACGAGCACGAGTCGACCGACCCGCTCGGCGCATCCCTCGGAGATGAGCAGCTGCGCCCCGCCCCAGTCGTTGCCGACGAGAGTGACATCGCGCAGGTCCAGGCGCTCCAGGAACTCCCCCACCAGCCGGGCGATCCCGCTGGGGGAGAGGTCGGCGTCCCGGCGCATCGGGCGGCGATGACCGCCCAAGGGCAGGGTCGGCACCACGCAGCGGTAGTCCGAGCGCAGGTCGGCGACCACGTGGCGCCACAGGGAGCCGTCCATGGCCAGCCCATGAAGGAGCACGACGACGGGGCCGCCGCCCCCTGTGTCCTCATACTCGATGGTCCCCGCGGACAGCTCTATTTCCGGCACAACGCGCCTCCCTCCAGCCCCCTTCGTCCTACTTCCAACTTCCTACTTCCTGCCCTAGTACGGCACCGACTCTTTGAACTGCTGGATGGCCGCCTTCAGCTTCTCCTCCGTGGCGGGTTCTATGATCTTCTTCTCCTCGATCTCCTTCAGGACCTCCGGATGGTTCCCGTCCATGAAGCGGTGGAACGCCTCCTCGAAGGCGCGCACCTTGGGAACCTCCACGTCGTCGAGGAGGCCGTTCACGGCCGCGTAGATGATCGTCACCTCCTG
>JBGPMY010000231.1:0-3506 GCA_041487235.1 Dehalococcoidia bacterium | reverse complement strand
CAGCTTGAAACCTGCCCGCCGGCAGGCGGGGCTGGGGCATGCAACCATCCCCCGATGCGAGATTGCGCTGGGCCAGCCGGCGGTATCATGCCGCACCATTCATGGTGCGGTGGCAGCGCCCCCCTGCGTGCGGTCTCCGCTAACACAGTGGGCGCAGCGCCCCTACGGGCGGTCGCGGTTGGCGTCTGACCGCGCTGCGGTTGTCGGCTCCGCGAGCGCATTGGGCGCGGCACGTCCCGGATGCGCGCCAGCCCGCTGCAAAACGAGGCGAGAGTGCAACCGCCGTCCGATGAGCCGGAAGACAGCCACGTAGAGATCAGCCAGGGCGCCGAGGTCCCGAACGAGTGAAGGGCTCCGCGTTCCCTTCGACATGACGCAGCCTCCCTTGACTGCGCCGCATCCCCGCGCGCTTATCCTACAACGCCACTGGGGCGCGTCAACCCCTCGCTAGATTGACGCGCCCCAGAAAATGTTCGACTTACCGAAACGTCTAAATTAGCCTCACTGACAGCTTGTCCCGAAGAACGGCTTAAGCGCCAGCACGTCGCTGATGTCGATCTGGTTCGGGTTAGGCGGCTGATCGATCACCAGGTTGAATCGCGGCGAGACAGGGGGAACCATGGCGCCGAACACCGGCTTCAGCGTCAGCACGTCGCTGATATCTATCGTCTGGTTATCGTCGAAGTCCACCGGCCAGCGGTTCGTTTCTGGCGGATTGGCGCAGGCGTCCTGCGGGTCGGTGCCGATAGTCGTCTCGTCGCCGGAGGTGAAGCCGTCGCAGTCCCCGTCCCCGGGCGGCGTTATCCACACCGTGTAGGTCATCGGGCAGGGGTCGCAGGCGTTGCCGAAGGCGTCGCCGTCATCGTTCTCCTGGCCGGCGTTGGGCGTCGTCGGGCAGTTGTCGCAGGCGTTGCCCACGCCGTCGCCGTCCATGTCCGTCTGGGTGCCGTTGGACACCGTCGGGCAGTTGTCCAGGACGTCCAGGATACCGTCGCCGTCCGTATCGCCGGCGGGGCACTTGACCGCATCCAGGTTATCGCTGGGTTGCAGGCCGAAGCGCGAGGCTTTGGTGGCGAGAACGGGCCCCGGCAGGAACAGGTCGGCGGCGCTGTTGACGCCCAGGCTGGGCGAGCCCGGCGCCAGGGAGAAGAGGACCACGTCGGCAGCGCCGAAGGTGCTGTCGCCGTCCTCGCCGACGCAGATGGCGTCGATGACGTCGCCGCCGGCCTCGTTCAGCCCCAGGTTCACGGCGCCGTCGGCCCAGACGGCGGGCCCGGCGGCGGTGGTCATCAAGATGTCGGCGCCCGTGACCACTAATCCGGGGTCGGTGCCAATGATGCCGGGATCGCCCAGGCTGGGCGAAGCCGGCGTCAGGGTGAAGAAGACGGGCCCGTCCGGGGTGCCGTCGCAGTTGAAGTCGGGGCCGGCGGGGCCGCAGGGGTTCTGGTCAATGGCGTCCAGGTCATCGGCGGAGAGGCACCCAACCTCGCACAGGCCGAGGGGGAAGCCGGCGTTGACGCCGCCGCTGCAGCTGGCGAAGTCGCCGTCCAGGTCCTGCTGGTTGGCGCCGGGCAGCGTCAGGCTCGTCCCGAAGGCATCGGCCTTGGCCTGCGGCGGGCCGCCGCAGAGGCCCGTGGTCTCCGTGCGCACGGCGGTGCCCACCAACCCCTGGCCGGCGGCCGATCCGGCCGTGGAGAACTCCACCGACGGCAGGTCTACGGCGCCGGTGAAGTCTTTGCCGTAGGAGAGCGAATTCAGATCGTCGATGGCGCCGGTGACGTCCGTACAGATCAGCCCAAGGTTGCCGCAGGGTATGGCGATGCTGGGCCCGGCTGTCAGGATGTCCGCCGGGTGAAAGCCCAGCCCCATGGTGTCGCCGCCGAACCTGATGGAGAAGCTCTCGGTGATGGCGCCTGGCGGCGGGGGCAACGGCCCGGCCTGGCCGCTGTCCTGCCAGGCCAGGATCACCAGCAGCGCCAGCGCCCCCAGCGCCGTGGAGAAGACTATCCGTCGCATACCGAAGCGCATACCGCACCCCCAGGCTTGTGGGGGAGCCGGGAAGCCGATGCCTTCCCGGCTCCCACCGGTTTCAGCGTTAACCCCTTAGCGTGCCGCCGTTACGGACAGGCGGGTGTGATGCCCTTGGGCCAGCAGTTGTATCTCACCACCTTGGGGTTGACGAACGCGAAGTCCAGGCTCACGGCCCGCGCGTCCGTGGCGAAGTCCGCCTCCTTGAACTGCACGTAAAGGTTCGGGGCTACTGCGATCGTGAACTGGTTGCAGTTGATGCCGCCGACGCTGGTGCAGTAGTCCTGAAGACCGTTCCTGATCTCCCGGTCCGTGTCGTAGAGGGTGCAGGGGGTCGCTACAGTCGTAGTCTTGTAGCAGGGCGGCGCCTGCGGCCGCACCGGCAGGTTCATGTCGAAGAGATTGCCAATCGCGTACGACCCGCCAGGCTGGGAGTACTTGATGGCTGGCGCCTGCGGGCACGCCGGGGGGTTGCAGTAGAGCTGGAAGGTGTAGTCCTTCCAGATGCCGTCCTCTTCCTTCACCGTCAGGATGTTGGTCACGTCCAGTTGGGCCGGGACGCCGAAGATAGGAGGCGGCACCTGCGTGTTGATGTGGGCTGCCTCTATCACCACGTAGCCCTTGCAGAAGGTGGTCCAGGTCACGCCGCCCACCGGCCCGCAGCTGGGGATGGCGCTAGTCATCAAGCCGAGGATGTCGTTGCAGTCGACTTCCATGGACGCGTCCGCGTGCAGGACGTCGGTCCTTCTGACGCCGGGCATGCCGAAGGGCGACCCCGCGCTCTCCACGACGCTGATGACGGCCTTCTTCTGGATCGTCACGTCGAAGTCGTTGGCGTTGTGGATGTTGATGGCGGTGTTGTACATGCCGGGCGCCAACTGCTTCAGGGGGTCCGCCGGGCCCGCGATGGGGCCGCACAGGAACTTGGCGGAGTACTGGTTCACGGCGTGGGCCGGCGAGCCGAGAACGTGAGTGGCGCTGCTGGACTGCACCTGCGTCAGCACCAGGATGATGACGGCCGCCAGCGCCAGCAGCAGCCCCGCGCCGCCGAACAGGAATCGCTTCTTGGGTCTTACCAGTGTCATATGGGTACCTCCCTTTGGTTACTGCTGTCCGCTTGTTCTAGTGGGCTCAGGCCTGCCTGCCGGTCAGGCAGGCGAACAAAAAACAGCCGGCCGCCTCAGCGGACAGCTGTTACACGCTTGGCTCTAGAAGCCGACTGGGCCGCGATCGCACCCCCCACGCCTCGCCTCGCTTCTGTAGGATAGTGGGAGTCTACGCCCGCAGCTGTAACTTGTCAATACTTATTAACGATAATTTTGCTGATTCTACTTGTGATTCCGCTCACAGCCGTCTCGTCAATTACTGGCTCCCTTCGTTCCCTGGTTCTCGGTTCTAGGTTCTCTGGTTCTCTGGTTCTGGGGCGAGGGACGGGCGGCGCGGGGCCCCTACTCTTTCTCCAACTGGAACGCCTTGTG
>JBGPMY010000230.1:0-3561 GCA_041487235.1 Dehalococcoidia bacterium | reverse complement strand
GAGAACATCGGCGCCCAGCTGGCCAAGGAGATCGCCTCCAAGACCAACGACATCGCCGGCGACGGCACGACCACCGCCACGGTCCTCGGTCAGTCGATCGTCCAGGAAGGTCTGAAGAACGTGGCTGCTGGCGCCAACCCCATGGCGATCAAGCGCGGGATCGAGAAGGCCACCGAGGCGGTGCTGGAGGCGATCAAGGCCAACGCCATCCCCGTCACCACCCGCCAGCAGATGGCCCAGGTGGCGGCCATCTCCGCCAACAACGATCCGGAGATCGGCGAGCTAATCGCCGAGGTGATGGAGAAGGTCGGCAAGGACGGCGTTATCACCGTCGAGGAATCCAAGGGGATCAAGACGGAGACGGAGTACGTCGAAGGCATGAACTTCGATCGCGGCTACATCAGCCCTTACTTCATCACCAACCCGGAGCGCATGGAGTGCGTGATCGAAGACCCCTATGTGCTGATCACGGACAAGAAGCTCTCCTCTGTGAACGACATCGTCCCGGTGCTGGAGAAGGTCCTTCAGAGCGGCAGCAAGAACCTTGTGATCGTCTGCGACGACTGTGACGGCGAGGCGCTGGCGACGCTGGCGGTGAACAAGCTGCGCGGCGCACTGAGCGTTTGCGCCGTAAAGGCGCCTGGCTTCGGCGACCGCCGCAAGGACAACCTGGGCGATCTGGCCATTGTCACCGGCGGCCAGCTGATCAGCGATGAACTGGGCCGCAAGCTGGACGCCGTGCAGGTTTCGGACCTGGGCCGCGCGCGCAAGGTGGTGGTGACGAAGGAAGAGACGACGATCATCGAGGGCAAGGGCGCCAGTGAGGCGATTCAGGGCCGCGTCAAGAGTGTCAAGATGGCGATAGAGGCGGCGACTTCTGACTGGGACCGCGAGAAGATGCAGGAGCGTCTGGGAAAGCTGACGGGCAGCGTGGCGGTGGTCAAGGTTGGCGCTGCCACCGAGACAGAGCTCAAGGAGCGCAAGCACCGTGTGGAGGACGCCGTGCAGGCCACTCGCGCCGCCGTGGAAGAGGGGATCGTCTCCGGCGGCGGTGTCGCCTTCATCAACGCGCTGCCGGCGCTGTCCAAGCAGAAGCTGGAGGGCGACGAGCAGACGGGCGTGGCCATCCTACGGCGGGCCCTGGAGGAGCCGCTGCGGCGCATCGCCACCAACGCCGGCAGAGATGGCTCCGTCATCATCGAGAAGGTGAAGGGGCTGAAGAAGGGCGAGGGATACGACGCGGCTAAAGACGAGTTCGGCAGCATGGTCGAGCGTGGCATCGTCGACCCGGTGAAGGTGACGCGTTCCGCTCTGGAAAACGCGGTGAGCATCGCGTCCATGGTGCTGACCACGAACTGCCTGGTGGCAGACATCCCCGAGAAGAGGCAGGCGGCGGCGCCCGCCATGTCGGACATGTACTAGGGAAACGATCTCAGCTTAGCCGCCGGGCCCCGCGCCGCAGACTGGCGGCTTCGGAAGGGATATAATTGGTTTGCCGGGTATCCGGCGGCGAGCCGCGCAAGGGGTTGAAGCTTGTGTTTACTGAAAACGGCGTCATGATCGACCTGGACGAGCTGCGAAAGGTCGTAGACCACTGCGATGTCTTCACCATCGGCTTCCGCTTGTTCCCTGAGCGACTGATCGTGGACGGCAGGACGACAGCCGAAGAAGGGCCGATGCTGGAGGTGGTGGAGCCGGTGGGCACCGTGGAGGAGCGCTTCTTCTGGCTGGGCAAGCGCCGGCCGGCCTTCGGCGTGCCGCAGCGCTTCACCTTCTTTGTGTGGCCTCACTCCGTCCGCTTTCTGGAAGAGTGTGGCTTGATGGATCAGATTCGGCAGCGGATCTACCCCGCCGACCCGGAGTGCGGCCGCATGGTCGCCGAGTCGATCGTCAGGCTTCACCAACTGGAGAACCGGGCGGTGCGCGACGCCATCACCGGCGACAACTACCATACTCTGTGGGCGCCCAACCCTGCCAGCGAACCAGGCGAGTAGGACACAGCCGGCCGCAGACGCTGTCTGGCTCAATGTAGACGTCCCTCATCCTTCGACCCGCCTGCCGGCGGGCAGGCAAGCTCAGGATGAGCGGCATACTGCACTCCCTTCCGCCTGCACGGCCGCGGTGCTTAAATGTCCCTGATGAGCGGCTCTGACCTCTACGGCGCTATCGATCTAGGTGGCACCAACGTGCGCGCCATCGTCGCCGATCTGGAAGGCAACATCGCCGGCGAAGACAGCCGGTTGACTGAGACTCAGCGGGGGACGGAGGGCGTCTTCGCGCGCATGGTCGAGTCGCTGGAGGCGGCTGCGGCGGCGGCGGGAGTGCGCGTCGCGAACCTGAGGGGTGTCGGCATCGCTTCGCCGGGGACCGTAGACGTCGCCCGCGGTGTCGTGTCGGAGGCGTCGCAGCTGCCCGACTGGCATGACGTCCCTCTGGTCGAGATTATGAGCCGCCGGCTTGGCGTCAATGTTTGCCTGGAGAATGACGCCAGCGCCGCCGCCCTGGGCGAGCACCGGTTTGGGGCCGGGCGCGGCACGCGGCATATGCTGTACATAACCGTGAGCACCGGCGTGGGCGGCGGGATCATCATCGAAGGCGAGCTCTATCGCGGGGCCAGCGGGGCGGCCGGCGAGCTGGGCCACCTGATCATGGACCCGGACGGGCCGCCCTGCGGATGCGGCGCTCGTGGCTGCCTGGAGGCGCTGGCCTCGGGTACGGCGATCGCCAGGCGCGGCGAAGAGCTGGTGGCGCAGGGGGCGTCGAAGCTGCTGGCGGAGCTGCGACAGCGCGAAGGGCCGCTGACGGCGGAGATGATGAAGCGGGCGGCGGACGCCGGAGACGAGGGCTGCCGCCGTGTGTTCCGTGAGGCCGGCTACTACCTGGGGGTGGCGCTGGCCAGCTACGTCAACATCTTCAGCCCGGAGCGGATCCTCATAGGCGGTGGCGTTGGCCGGGCCGCCGAGTATTTCATGGACGAAGCTGAGCAGACGATGCGGACGCTGGCAAAGGGCGAGCCACTGAAGCACGTACGCCTGGGTTTGGGGGAGCTAGGCGACCATGCTGGTTCGCTGGGAATGATAGCGCTCATGCGTGATGACTCGCGCGCCGCAGAGGCCTAGGCCCGGCGGCTGCGGCCGCGCCGGGCGAATCGGCGGCCGACCCCATGGCGTTCTGGGGCGACTACGATCTCCAGCTCCGGCGGCACGTTGGCGCGCTCCATCTCCACCATCGGCTGCAGGACGATGATCGTCTGCGCCAGGCGGTCGGCGACCTCGCCGGCCAGGGGGTCGCTGAGGGGGTCGTAGGGCAGCGTCTGGTGGATGCGCGTCCAGGCGGCGGTCCACTCCTCGAGCTCGACGTGCGGCCCCAGTCGCGCCTGGATTTCGGACATGTGGGGCGCCATCAGCTCCGCCCAGCGATACGAGAAGTCGCGCGGGCCCTCGAAGTGGAGGCCGATCTCGATGCGACCAGTCTTGCGGGTCAGCCAGACCTCGTAGTGCACCTTCGGCGAGTGGTAGTGCAGCTGCAGCCAGACGAAGCGGATGCGGGCGTTGACGCCGT
>JBGPMY010000229.1:0-3592 GCA_041487235.1 Dehalococcoidia bacterium | reverse complement strand
CTGCAACACCTCGCCGGCCATCAGGATAAGCTCGACATCGCCTTGCGGCTGCGTATCGCCGATCAGCTCCACGCCGCACTGCCACTCTTCGCGCGGTTCATCACCCTGGGCGAAGCGCAGCACATTTTGGACGTAGAACAGCCTGCGGGTATCGCCCTCATTGCCCTGCTCGACGTAGAGCCGGGCGGCGGGAATAGTGGAATCGGGCCGCAGCACCACGCGTTCCCCGCTCCAGCCGTCCCAGTCCAGGAAAGAGTAGACCCGCCCCAGCATCTGCGGCGATAGGGTGCCGGCCGACGTGAACAGGTGCAGGTGCTCTATGGTGGGGGTCCGCACCTCCTGGTAGCCCCAGCCCAGGCACACGTCCCGGAACGCGGCTTCTATGCGACGAAAGCGCTCCATATCCTGCGGCAGCATGTCGCGCATGCCACGGCAGCGCATTGAACTATTCATTGAGGTTACATCTCCAGCGGGAATGTGGCCATTCTAGCACCGGATATACCGGCGTTCAACGAAAGGCGCCATTGTGCAGACAATCGCGCGGTATAATCTGATTACGGCCTTGGGCCGGTGAGAAAATGAACAAACTCTTTCGCGATCGCCGGTTGAGGGCGGCGCGTTTAGCCTTCCTTCTGTTTGTAGTAGCTCTGATCGGCCTCGTGCTGGCCTGCGCCGGCGCCCCCGACGCGCCGCCGGGAGCGGTTCACGTCTTGACAGCGAAGGGCACCGTTAATCCCGTGATGGACCGCTATCTGGACCGGGGAATCAGCGCCGCCGAGGACGAGAACGCCGGCGCTGTGGTGATCCGCTTGAACACCCCGGGTGGCCTCTCCAGCTCGATGGATGAGATCGTCCAGCGGATCATCCGGGCCAGGGTGCCGGTCGTCGTCTACGTCTGGCCCTCCGGCGGGCAGGCCGCCTCCGCAGGGACGTTCATCACCTACGCCAGCCACGTCGCGGCCATGGCGCCCAGCACCGTCATCGGCTCGGCGACGCCCATCGACGCCAGCGGCAGCGACATCCAGGGAGACCTGGGCCGAAAGGTGCTGGAGAATGCAGTCGCCAAGATCCGCGGCCTGGCCCAGTTGCGAGGACGCAACGCGGACTGGGCGGAGTCGGCCGTGCGGAAAGGTGTCTCCGTGGAGCAGACCGAGGCCCTGAGGCTCAATGTCGTGGAAGTCGTGGCCAAAGACCTGGACGAGCTCCTTGCCTCCATTGACGGACGGACGGTGCAGCTTGAGGGGCAGCAGTCGGTAACGCTGCGCACGGGCGGCGCCAGCGTGGTGTACAACGACCGCAACTTCATCGAAGACTTCTTGGATGTAATCGCTGATCCGAACATCGCTTTTCTGTTGCTGTCGCTGGGATCGCTGGCGTTGTTCATAGAGATCGCTAACCCGGGCCACATCTTCCCTGGGGTGTTCGGCGTCATCTCGCTCCTCCTCGGCTTCTTCGCCCTCAGCGTGCTTCCCTTCAACTGGGCGGGCGTGGCGCTGATCCTGTTCGCCTTCGTACTGTTCGGACTGGAGATGTTCGTTACAAGCCACGGCATATTAGGAATCGGGGGCGCCATCGCCCTCGTCTTGGGCGGCCTCCTTTTGACCAGCGATAATCCGCCGGGATTCCAGGTCTCGCGCTGGCTTGTCTTCGGCCTGGCCGCCGCTCTGGCGCTGTTCGTCCTATTCGTCGTCGTGAATATCATCCGCATTCGGCGCATGCCGGCGCGCGTGGGCGTGGAGACGATGGTGGGGCGGCAGGCGGTGGCGCGTTCTAACCTGGCCCCAACTGGATTCGTATTCGTGAACGGGGAGTACTGGTCAGCGGAGGCGGAAGACGGCGACGTCCCCGAAGGCGATTGCGTGATAATCACGGAGATCAAAGGTCTCAAACTGAAGGTCAGAAAACTGGAGTCGGAAGGAGTTCAGACATGACGCAACAATCGCCCGCGCCGGCAGCGCCCGGCACCAACGTGCTGGCCCGAATACTCACCGCCGTTGGCTACGTGTTGGCCATCCCCCTCTTTCCCTTCGCGGTGAAGATCGTGCAGGAGTACGAGCGGGGCGTTATCTTCCGCCTGGGGCGGCTGGTGGGAGCGCGGGGCCCGGGCCTCTTCTTCATCCTCCCCCTCGTGGAGCGGATGGTGAAGGTGGACCTGCGCATCGTTACTATGGATGTTCCCCGTCAGGATGTCATCACCAGGGACAACGTTACCGTCAAAGTCGACGCCGTCGTCTACTTCCGTGTGGTCAACCCGGAGGACGCGGTGGTCAAGGTCATGGACTACGTGCGGGCAACCTCGCTCGTGGCGCAGACGACGCTGCGCAGCGTCCTGGGCCAGTCTGAGCTGGATGAGCTGCTGAGCAAGCGCGACGATTTGAACCAGCGTCTGCAGCATATCATCGACGAGTCCACAGAGCCCTGGGGCGTGAAAGTGACGATAGTGGAGGTGCGCGACGTGTCCTTGCCCGCCGAGATGATCAACGCCATGAGCCGCCAGGCCCAGGCCGAGCGCGAACGACGCGCTAAGGTGATCCACGCCGAGGGCGAATACGAGGCCGCTGAGCGGCTGGCGCAGGCGGGGGCCGTTATGGCCGCCGAACCGGCGACGCTGCAGCTGCGCTACCTGCAGACGCTGACGGAGATCGCATCCGAAAAGAACAGCACCGTGGTCTTCCCCATTCCCATCGACCTCATCAGCATGTTCCTGACACGCGGCGGGAACGCCGCCGCGCCCCGCCCTCAAGGCAGCGCAACGCGAGAGATACCGGCGCAGGAGAAAGCACGGGAGCAGGGCGGCGAAAGTTAGAGCCCCTGCGAGCGGCGCGGCCGTCGTCTACTGGCGCAGCGTCACTTCGCCGGCTTCTATCGTGAGCAGCGAGCCGTCCGCCCCGCGCAGCATCAGGTTGCCCTCCGGGTCGACATCCTCCGCCACTCCTTCGTGCACCTGATCGCGAAAGCTGACTTTCACCTGACGCCCGAGCGTCTCCAGCCGAGCCTTCCAGGCCTGATGCACCGCGGGGCTGCGTCCTGCCTCTAGATATAGCTCCTCGCAGCGGTTGAGCAGAGCGGCCAGCAGCTCCTCTCGTGAGACCTCGCGCCCCAGCTCCCTCTTGACGCTGGTGGCGATGCCGGCGATCTCTGACCCCTCCTCGATGTCGTAGTTGACGTTGAGACCGATACCCACGAGCGAGTACTTGACGGACTGCCCGGACAACTCCGTTTCGATCAGCACGCCCGAAAGCTTGCGGCCCCCGATCAGCACGTCGTTCGGCCACTTGATCCGGGGCGAGAGATCGCTGACGTCCTGGACCGCTAAGGCGGTGGCAAGGGGGGCGACGATGCTCAGCGACCGCAGCCGCGCCAGCGGCGGGCGCAGCACGAGAGTCAAGTATAGGTTCCGTCCCGCCGGCGAGACCCAGGCGCGCCCGAAGCGACCCCGTCCGGCCGTCTGCTCCTCCGCCAGGACGGCTGTGCCTTCCGGCGCGCCGTCTTCGGCTTCAGCGCGTGCTATATCCTGGGTGGACGGAGTGCTGGTTAGGTAGACGATACGGCGGCCGACGAAATCTGTTCTCAGCCGTTCTTCCAGGGAGCG
>JBGPMY010000228.1:0-3598 GCA_041487235.1 Dehalococcoidia bacterium | reverse complement strand
GTAGTCTCAGCGCCGCCGTTGGTGAACAGGCACGTATCGAGGTCGCCCGGTGTTAGCCTCGCCAGCGTCTCGCCCAGCCGCGCGGCCAGGGGGCTGCAGTCCATCTGCACCATGCTGGCGCCGTCTCTCGCCAGCCAGTCAGTGAGCGCTTGCCTCACGCGGGGATGATTGCGGCCCACGTTGAAAACGCTGTACCCACCGAGGAAGTCCAGGTAGCGGTTGCCGGCCGTATCCCAGAGCCAGGCGCCCTCCGCCCGCGTGAACACCTTATCGAAGCCGATAAGCTCCACCACCCGCGCGAAGCGATGGTTCACATAGCGGGCGTAGCGCTCGTAGATCTTGGCCGCCGGCTCGGCGTAGATATCGTCGTAAGCCAAGCTTTTCGCCGCGCCGGCCTCCGCTGCCGGCTCTGGCTGGGGCCTGTCTGTGGACCGGAGCATGGTCTAAAGAATATACCAGTTTCTGGGCCGGTTGACACGCGGCTCTCCGGCGATCTTGCCGCCGTAGAGCGGTAGAATCTCTCAAGCAATAGGGGCGCTGCTTGCCGCGCCCTGCCTCGGTCCCTACTACTGCCCCACGCTCACGCTCTCGCTCACCGTCTCGCCCTTCCACTGGGGGTTGTAGTATGAGTAGGCCTGGGACGCGCCGCCCTTGCCGCGCACCGGGTACAGCGCCCGCACATCGAACGAGAAGATCAGCTTCTCGCCCGGCGCCATGTCCTCGATGTACAGGATCACCTTGCGACCCGCCACGTCGTATCGCTTAACCTTCGGGTCGTTCGAGACCAACCGGTCGAGCGTCTCGCTCACCGGGGCGAAGCCGGTAGGCACCGCGATGTCCAGCACGACCATGCCCGCTTTGACGGCCGCTGGCGGGTTGAACGTCACCGCCACGTCCACGCCCACGATGTCGTTCACGTTCACGTTGGCGGTGTCGTACTGCACGTGGATGTCGAAGATCTTCTGCGCTTCTTCCTCCGGCTGCGGCAGGTTGTAGCGAGTCACGGCCTGGAACACCGCCTGACCGCTGCCCTGAGCCTCGATCTGGACCTGCGCGCCCGCCGGCGCCTCCACCAGCTGCATGACGTCGAAGTTCTCCGGCGTGATGCGGACCTCTTTCGTGACATCTCCGGCCCGCACCGTGACCGTCAGGTCGACATCTGCCGAGGCCTGGCCGGCGAACTCCGTCAGCGCCTGCAGGGCGACCACTGTGTCCTGCGTCGATCCGAACCCGCCGTAGGAGTTCCGCTGCGCGACCAGCCACTTGGCCGCCCGCGACGCGTTCAGCTGGTCGCCGTGCCGGATGAGGGCCAGCGTCCCGTAGCCCGTCGCCTCGATGGCCGAGCTCACGGCCATCCGCTCGCCAAAGGGGGCGAAGGGACGGCCGCCGCCCTGCAGCGGCAGCGGCTGTGGCTCGTCGCTGCCCCAGTGCAGCCCGCTCTCGTCTTCCTTGGCTGCCGCCATCAGTTTGTCGTAAGCCGCCTGGGCGCGACTGCTCTTCCCCAGCTCCAGGGCGTAGCTCACCAGCGCCACGGAGTACGGGTCGTCGATGGCGTCCAGGCGACCTTCCAAGTAGGAGATCGCCCCGCCGGCGGCGTCCCCCTGCCCGGCCTCTATCAGCGCCACCGCCACGTAGGCGGTGAGCGCGTCCTTGCCCTGCACCCCGCCCATCAGATCCTCGTGGGCCAGGAAGCCGACGGCATCGAAGGAACCGTCCGCCTTCTGGTGGCCGCTGATCCAGCCGGCGGCGTCCGCCAGCACCGCGTCGTCGATGAAGACCAGGTCTTTCGCCTGCGCGAACGTCTTGAGCACGAACGCCGTCAGGAACAGGCTGCCCTCCGCGTCCGAGTCGCCGAAGGCGGAGAAGCTGCCGTCCTGCCGGCGGTAGGTCAGCTCCCGCTGGTAGCCGGTGATCAGGAGCGTCTCAGCCTTGGCCTGAATCTCCGGCTTGAGCTGCCTGGTGCCCTTCAGGTACTTGAGGATGAAGGCGTCCGGCGCGAACAGGATCATGTTCTGCTCGCCGCAGCCGAACGGCATCTGCAGCAGTTGGTCCAGCCCCTCGATCGTCTGCGTCAGCAGGCTGCCGGTGACGGCGACGTATGCCCTGGCCGAGTCGGGGACGACGCCGGCCGGCAGCGACATGTCGATCGTCCGCTGGCTTCCCGCAGTGAGCACGCCGTTCTCCACCTGCTCCCGCTGCACTCCCTCCGGCTCCACGATCATGCTCTTGATGACCGCGTCCGCCGCATCGCTCCCTCGCGCCGTCACCTTCACGATCTGCGTGCCGATGCCCGTGGGCCGTATCTTGAACTCCACGCCGCCGACATCGTTCGGGCCCACCGTGACGGTCTTGGTCCCGTCTTCCAGTAGATCGAACCACGGCTGCGGCTCTATCTGCACCTGGAACTGCTGCTCGCTGTCCAGGTAGTTGTACAGCGAAACCTTCAGCGGAAACTCCTCGCCGCGGATAGCGGAGTAAGGCAGATCAGCCTGCAGGAAGAACGGCTGGAACACCCGCAGCGAGGCCTCGGCGACGCCCAGCCCCTTCTGCGGCGAGACCGCAACCGCCCGCAGGTCCCAGGTCGTGATCGTGTCCGGCGCCTGCACGGCCAGCGAGCCGCGGCCGTCGGCGTCCGTCATCACCTCGTCCCAGATCCAGGTCTCCGGGAAGAACTGCCGCACCCGCTGCACCTCCGCCAGCTGCTGGCCGCCGCCCGTCGCCGGAAAGGGCTGCGCCGTTAGAGTTGCCACGTCGGCGTTGGCCGCTCGCTCTTCGATGGCGCCGCCGGCGGCCGGCCCGCCGAAGAACTCGCCGCGAAACCGCTGCTCTATCTCCTTGCCCTTCGGAACGTTCTTGTCCGACAGCACGATAAGCCCGGCGTCCTCAAACGTCTCCCTGGCGCCGGGGATGACCATCGGTAGGGGCTGGAAGTCGTGAAGCTCCGCCTGCGGCTGCTGGTACAGCCGCTCCAGCTCCGCGAACACCTGCTGCAGGTTCAGCCGGTTCTCCGCCAGGATAAAGACGGAGCGGTCGACGGCCACCAGGCCCACTTTGGCCGGCCCCTCGGTCTGCACGTCGACCGTCAAGTCGTCGCCGGGCCGCGACTCTTTCGTGCTGAAGGAGGCGGCGACCTGGTGCGGGTACGCGGCCTCCACCTCGAACGGGATGAAGTCCGCCGCCACCTCGCTGGTCGGCAGCACCTGGTACACCAGCAGCTTGGCCGCCGACGTCATCGCCGGCGTCACCTGGAACGAGATATCAGCCGAGTCGCTGGCGCCCGTGAAGACGACGCGGTCGCGGGCGACGATCTCGTAGTAGAAGTTGCGGGCTTCGGATGTGGACGCCACGTGGAACTGCGCCTCCTCGCCGATTTTCAGCTTGTGCGCATCGGTCTGCTCCACGTGGATGAAGTTGCCGGAGGGCGAGTAGGCGGCCCCCACCTGCTTGGAGGCGTAGGCGTCGCCGGAGGTGGCGCTGGCAGTCAACGTCACGGCCTTCTCCGGTGGCGTCAGGCTCAGCAGGCCGCTGCCGCGCTTGGTCTCGATGCGACGCTGCTCGTGGCCCACCTGGTTGTAGTTCGCATCGAAGTAACTGACGT
>JBGPMY010000227.1:0-3602 GCA_041487235.1 Dehalococcoidia bacterium | reverse complement strand
ATGACGGTTGGCTTGGCGAGAGAACCCAGAACCGAGAACCCAGAACCTGATTCTGTGATTGCCTCGAAATTGGATGCTCGGCGGCCTGTCATTCTGAGCGGCCAGCAGCCACGTACGCAGTTCACGTCATCTTCGCGAAGGAATCTGGGGTGGGGCAAGCATCGGGGCGCGCTTTTCATCCTTCGTGGCGCGGGTGAAGGCCGTCGCGTGGTGGAGGGACATGATGCCCGCAACTAAGGCTCGCGCCACTCCCCGGCCCTTCGAGCTGCACTGGGGCAAGGGGCAGATCGTGGAAGAGGCGGCGTACGCCGGCGAGCACCACGAGCCATCGATACAGCTGCTGGAGTTCGACGACGGGTACGTGGCGATTCGCTTCTGCTACTATGACCACGCAGGCCGTTTCCAGCGCAGCCCCCTCATCGTTAATGATAGCGAGATGGAAGGGATGCGGGCGGCGCTCAAGAGGACCCCGCGACTGCGGGAGATGCTGCGGAAGCTGGTGGGATGAGAGTAACAAGCAACAAGAAGCAAGCAACAAGCGGAGCGGCCTGTCGCCCGACCCTATCGTGTTACGTGTTGCTAGTTACTTGTGGCCTGGGGCGGTGGGGCGTGGCGGAGGACTCCCTGTGCCGTTGAAAGTCGATATCGTAACGGCTGAACGCCTCGTCTACTCGGAGGAGAGCGTCGATGAGGTCGTGGCGCCGGGGATCGAGGGTGAGCTGACGGTGCTGCCCATGCACGCCCCTCTATTGACGATGATCAAGCCGGGGCTCATGCGTATCGTGAAGGGCGGCGAGGATATCGACATGGCGATCACCGGCGGCTTTCTGGAAGTGAAAGATGATCGCGTGACCATTCTGGCGGACGCCGCCGAGCGCGCCGAGGAGATCGACGTGGTGCGGGCGGAGGAGGCCCGCCGGCGAGCCGAACGGGAGCTGGGGGAGCGGGAGGCCGAGGTGGATCTGGCCCGGGCGGCCGCGTCCTTGCAAAGAGCCCTCATCCGCCTCAAGATAGCGGAGAGAAGGCGGCGCAGGCCCGGCGTGCGTCCGGGGCCGCCGGGTGTCTAAGACGCGCGCAAGCGAGTAGAGATGGCCCCGCAAGATAGAGGCGGCGCCCTGATCATCGAGGGCGGTCACCCGCTACGCGGCAGCATTACCGTCAGCGGCTCCAAGAACGCTACTCTAGGCGCCATGGCAGCAGCCCTTCTCGTGCCCGAGGACTGTCTTCTGGAGAACGTCCCAGAGATCGGTGACGTGGAGCAGATGGCCAGGGTGCTGCGCAGCCTGGGCGCAGCGGTGTCCCGGGAAGGTCCGAATACGCTGCGCATCAACACGGCCGACTTGCACAGCTCGTCGCCGCCGACGGAGTTGGTGGGAAACCTGCGAGGCAGCTTCCTGGTGATGGGCGCTCTCTTGGGGCGCCTGGGCCAGGCCTCCTGCTCGCCGCCCGGGGGTGACGTCATCGGACAGCGCCCGATAGACGTGCACCTCTCCGGCTTCGCCGCCCTGGGCGCTGAAGTGAGCCGGGACGGGGAGAAGTTCGTGGCGCGGACCGGTGAGCTTGTCGGCGCTACGATCTTCGCGGACTACCCCAGCGTGCTGGGGACGCAGAACCTGATGATGGCCGCCGTCAAAGCCAAGGGCCGCACGACGATCGTCAACGCTGCGGCGGAGCCGGAGGTGCAGGGGCTGGCGCAGATGCTGCAGGGCATGGGCGCGAAGATATCGGGCGCGGGCACGCATACCGTGGTTATCGATGGCGTCGAGGAGCTGCACGGCGCGCGCTATGCCGTCATCCCTGATAGGCTGGAGGCCGGGACATACGCAATCGCGGCGGCGATCACCCGCGGCGAGGTCGAGGTGCGCGGCGCCTGCCTGGAACATCTGCTATCGCTCATCGCCAAGCTACGGGAGGCCGGCGTTGTGGTGGAGACGGACAGTGGTGCGAAGGGAGGAGCCCGGCTGCTGGTCCGCGGCGTGGAAAAGCTGCGGGCGCTGACCATCCAGGCGCTTCCCTATCCGGGGCTGGCCACAGACCTTCAGGCGCCGATGGCGGTGCTCCTGACCCAGGCAACCGGTGTTAGCTACGTGCACGAGAGGGTGTTCGACAACCGGCTGCTGTACATAAGCGAGTTGCGCAAGATGGGAGCGGAGGTAGTGACGACGGGGACTACCACTGCTATCATTAGCGGGCCTACCCCCCTGATGGGCGCCAAGGTGCGCGCGCCGGACGTGCGGGCGGGGGCGGCGCTCATCCTGGCCGGGCTGGCGGCCCGCGGCCGGACGGAGATCACGGAGATATCGCACGTGGACCGGGGATACGAGCGGATCGACGAGAAGCTGCGCTCTCTGGGTGCGGTGATCGAGAGGGTATGAGTGTTCGGGAAGCGCATAGGGGTCGATCTCGGCACCGCGAACGTGCTGGTGTACGTCAAGGGGAGGGGCATCGTCATCAATGAGCCGTCCGTGGTCGCCGTGGCCACGCGCGACAACAGCATCGTGGCCGTGGGCACTGAGGCGCGAGAGATGCTGGGCCGAACGCCCGGGGCCATCCAGGTCATTCGCCCCATGCGGGAGGGCGTCATCGCCGATTACATCACCACGGAGGCGATGCTGCGTCACTTCATCGGCCGCGTGATTGGGCGGATCGCCCTCATCAAGCCGGAGGTGATGATCTGCGTGCCTGCCGGTGTGACGGGCGTGGAACAGCGGGCCGTGCAGGACGCGGCGGAGGCGGCGGGCGCCCGGCGGCCGGCGAACATCATACCGGAGCCGCTGGCCGCTGCCATCGGCGCCCGCATTCCGGTAAGCGTGCCACAGGGGCACATGATCGTCGATAGCGGCGGCGGCCGCACGGAGGCCGCGATTATCTCCATGTACGGGATCGTCGTCACGGAGTCCGTGCGCGTCGCCGGGGACCGTCTGGACGACGCCATTGCGGCCTACGTCAAGCGCCGCCACAGCCTGATCATAGGAGACAGGACGGCGGAAGAGCTGAAGATTGCCATCGGCAGCGCCCTGCCTCTGGAGGAAGAGCTGAGCTACCAGGTGCGGGGCCGCGATCAGATCACAGGCCTGCCCAGGACAATCACCGTAACGTCCACAGACGTCTGCCAGGCGATCCAAGACTCGCTGCAGGCGATCCTGGGGGCGGTGCGATCTGTGCTGGAGCGGACTCCGCCTGAGCTGGCCTCGGACGTCGTAGATCGCGGTGTCGTTCTTACTGGCGGCACAGCCCTGCTACGCCACCTGGACCGGCTAATCACCCAGGAGATCGGCATCCCCTGCTACGTCGCGGACAACCCCCTGGAGTGCGTGGCGATGGGCGCCGGCATCGCCCTGGATCACCTGGACCTGATCAAGCGGGCGCAGCCGGCAGAGGGCGAGTGGCTGGTCAGTTTCTGAGGGGACAGGGGACAGGAGACAGGAGACAGGGGGCTGGCTCTGGGCTGAACGACCGGTCGCCCGACGGGACAGCTACTTTCCCGCGCCGGCGTTCGCCTTCAGGTAGTAGGTCATCCCCTGCAGCGCCAGCACCGGGTCGATGCGCTTGATGTTCACGCCTCGCGGCACGTGCGCGGCAATCGGCGCGTAGTTCAGGAT
>JBGPMY010000226.1:0-3669 GCA_041487235.1 Dehalococcoidia bacterium | reverse complement strand
CGTGCCTGACGATTGGGTCTCGCTCTGGGTGATGCTCGTGGGGTACCCAGCCGAGTCCTGGGAAGCCGGCGGTCAGCGGCCGCGGCCGCCATTCGAGGAGCTGTATTTCGAGGGCGAGTACGGGAAACCGTTCCAGCGCGACCCGGCGGTGGTGGAGAAGCTGAAGCAGGCGAAAATGATCCAGACGCCGGCGCCTCTGCCCGGGCGGCGCGAGGAGATACGCAGGCTGGCCGAGCGTCTCGGCTTGCCGGAGTAAGTGCTGGCGTTGGCCCTTGGCAAGCGTATGGCGGACTACGCCGCTGTTCAGACCTGGATACGCAGCCTGACGGAGCAGTGGGGCGAGCCGCCCGCCGACGTCGAGGCGCGCCTGGCGACGCTGGAGCGCTTTTGCCGGTTCGTGGAGCGAGACCCGGACCGTCTCATCCAGGAGTGCTCGCGAGAGGTGGAGGGCGGCAAGCGCATCCGCATCAAGGCGCGGCGTCTCTATTCAGAGAAGATCGCGGAGTTCCAGTCGTCGGTGGAAGGCGACGCGAGGTCTCAGGGGCGCGCCGGCAACACGATACGCAGCTTCTTGATCCACAACGGCATCTTCATGCAGGCCGGCGTGCAGGCCTAGCTTCTGCGCTTAGAAGATTTCGGCGACGTCCTCTCGAACCGTTCTGCGCAGGGGCGACTCGTCTTCGTCGCGAGGGAGTCCCAACCCTTCGCTGACTTCCCATAGGAGCGCGGGCAGGACGCTCTCCTCAGTCTCCACCATCAACCAGCGGCGCCGCTGGGGCCACTGGGCGTCGTCCACGGGCAGCCAGCTCTGACGGTCGAAGCTCCACCAGAGGACATCCTCTTCCCACACCTGCCAGGGTTGGCCCTTAGCCTCGGCGCGGCAGCGCTTGAGCTCGTGCTCGCTCAGACGCGCTCGCTGAACTTGCTTCATGCTCAGCTTAACGTGCATCTCGCATTCCCGTTATTAAGACGGGAATCAAGGGCGTCAGTTACGAGAATACGTCAACCATATGGTCTTTGCAGGCCGTAGCGGAGGGTTGCCTAGACGGCCATGCCCCGCAGGCCCATGAGTCCCCGCAGGTGCTGGATCTCGCCCAGGTGGGTGAAGCCGTGCGTCAAACACATGTTGCCGATGGCGTTGAGAATTGGCATCTCGCCCAGCGGTTTGACCGTTGTCGTCTGCTCCAGGAAGGCGTCGTCTGCGGCGGCCAGGTAGTCGTCTGTGGCCTTCCACACTGCCTGCATGTATTCCTGGAACGCCTCTTTGGAGTTGATCCGGAGGTTCTGGGCGTCCCGCTGGCTCATGCCAGTCCCTTGGGCGATGCGGTCCAGCCCCAGCTTCTGGTCCCAGCCGCCGTCCAGCCATACCGTTGGCTTGTGCTGTAAGACGAACTGAATGATGTTGTCCTCAGTGCGCACGTAGTGCCAGACGATGAAGCTGACTGGCAACCCCATATCGTTGGCGCGCCAGTGCATCTGCTCCAAGGAGAGGTCGGCGATCGCTTCGCCATAGGTGTTGTGCAGCTGTCGAAGGCTGGATCGGATGAAATCAACGGTACGCATGGCGCCCCCTTTTCTGGTTGCGCCGCCAATCTATTGTTCTGGACCTCCCGCTGTCAAGCCCGTGGGCGCTGCCCGTGGTCCCAGAGGGATGTCCGAGATGAGCGTTTGCCTTGACACTGAGCGGCCGAGTGGCCAGAATGCCCAAGAGCTAAGGATGGATGGCAAGCAAACTCCGCGACAGTCGGGAAGGGAGGCTGGGGAGGCGGCGCTTGTTGCAGGGCGCCGGCCTGCTCTCCCTTAATCTGCTGATCGCCCTGGCCTGTGGCGGCGACGAGCAACCCCTGACCACCCTGGACAGGACGATAGGCCTGGATGATGAGGGGAGCCTCGTCAAGGCCCCCGGCGAGCCCTACGTGATACGCACGGAGCTGGCGCCGGCCAGGGCTGGCCGCGAAGGAACGCGCCGGGCACTGCTGGCGTTTCACCACCTATCGGACTTCCGGATCGTGGACGAGGAATCTCCTCTGCGCAGCGAGTGGGTGGAATCCTGCCAGACGTCGCTCTTCGCTGGCGCCTTCCGGCCACAAGAGTCGCTCAGTCTCCAGGCCGCCGCGGCGATAGTGGCCCAGGCGAACAGTATCGATCGCAGCCCTGTCACGGGGCGGCCGGTGGACTTCGCGGCGCATACAGGCAACGAAGCCGATAACGCCCAGCATAACGAGCTGCGGTGGTTCTTGGACCTGCTGGACGGCAGACTTGTGAACCCCGACAGCGGCGCCGCTGCATATGAGGGCGTGCAGGAGGAGTCGCCCGCAGACGCTTATCCCGAACTGTTGGAGGAGGCCCAGCGGCCGTTTGTAGGACAGGCGCTGCGCTACCCCTGGTACACCGTGGTGGGCAACAGGGATGTGCTGGCCCAGGGTAACTTCTCCGCCACCGACGCCGCGCGGTCCATAGCGATTGGGCAGGAGAAAGTCATTAGGCTCGGGACGGGCGCCAGCGAAGAGCTGTGCTCCGATCCGTCCGCCCTGCTCAGCCCCGGCTCCTCCGACAAGATCTTCGGCGACCCGGAGACAGTGGTGCGCAGTGTATCCGCCGATCCGGAGCGGAGGCTGGTGAGCCGAAAGGAGTGGATCGACGAGCATTTCAAGACCGCGGACGCCCCCGGGCCAGTCGGCCACGGACTGAAGCAGGAGAACCGTGACGGCGGAATGGCGTACTACACGCTGGAGCACGGGCCCGTAGCTGTCATCGCGTTGGACACGGTAAACCCGGGGGGATTTGCGGCGGGAAGCATTGACGCCCGACAGTTTTCCTGGCTGGAGCAGCAGCTAATCGCCCGCAGCAGCGTCTATGTGGACAGCGCGGGACGCGCGGTCAAGACGGAGCACGCGGACCGACTCATCGTGGTCGTCAGCCACCACCCCAGCGACGAGATGAACAATCCGTTCCCCGATCCAGAGACGAAGGAGGAGCGCTTTCGCGGCCCCCAATTCGAGGAGCTGCTACACCGGTTTGCGAACGTGGTCCTGCACGTGGCGGGCCACAATCTGGAGCACCGTATCACGCCCAAGCCGGACCCTCGTCATCGCTCCAATGGATACTGGGAGGTGACGACAGGGTCACCCTTGGACTACCCGATGCAGTCGCGCCTCCTGGAGATCGTCGACAACGGAGACGGCACGATCTCCATCTTCAGCACGGTCTACGATACGGCGGCGCCACTGAATCCGGGCGACGCCGAAGACCCGACGCCGGATGATGGCGTGAACGAGCGCTTGCTGGCGTCCGTGGCGCGACAGGTGGGGATGCGCGATCCTCAGCGCAACGCCCAGGCGGCCGGGCTGGCCGCCAGCGACCGCAACGCCGAGCTGCTGCTGATCGCCCCATTTGAGCTGGCGAAGAACCAGAGCCCGGCGGCCCGGAGGCGCGAGGGAAACCCTAGTGGCCGAGTGTCCAGCCGGCGCCAGTTGCTCGGCTCCTTCTTATCCCGCTGGTAAGCAGAAAGGAGGGGAGTGGACCGCTCCGCTCCCCTCCTTTGGCTGGTTGCTGGTTATGAAGACTTGCGCCGCATCATAAAGGCGGCGCCACCGCCGATGACTATGACGGCCGCGGCCACGCCAACGATGATGCCGATTACGGCGCCGGTACTGATGCCGCCACTGT
>JBGPMY010000225.1:0-3681 GCA_041487235.1 Dehalococcoidia bacterium | reverse complement strand
GTGCTCGCCGACGATCACCGCGTTCAGGTGCCCGTCACGAACCCCGCTGGCACCGGCGCGGCCACGGCCTACTACACCTGGAGCCCGGCACAGCACGAGGGCTTTCTGCTCTGCGAAGGGCTGCCCGCGCTTGTGGCGGGCACGATGTTCGAGCTCTGGGTGGTAACGAAGAGCGGCTCGGCGCAAAAGGCCAACCCGATGCAGTCGTTCGACTCTGCGAACGGCGCCTGCCAGGTGACGATGGACTACTCCGCGCTCGCGGGGACTCCCACGGGCATCGGCATCTCGGTTGAGAAAGCGCCGATGAGCGCCACCCAGCACGCCGGCTGGCTCCTCTACGGCAACCTGGCGTCCAACTAGCCGCCTCAAGCGCTTCAGGTACGCCCTCGGCCACTGTGAGGCTTGCAGCGTAGCCTACGCAACGCGGACGCCGGAAAATCGCGATTGTTCTGGCTTCCCCCTTGACAAGCTCCGGCAGTTGACTATAATCGGGGCCAAATAAGGGGGTGCGGCTTTGTTGCTGCGATTTTCTCTGGCTTTGGCGCCGGACAGGCCTATCTCAGGTCTGGCCCGGCGTTTTCGTGTTTCTCCGGAGGTAATTTGCTAGCGGCTGAATAGCGAATGAAAAGGCCCTCTGTGGCGGCAACCACGAGGGCCGGTGCCAAGGAATGCGGGCGCACGCCCTAGCATTTTGCATTCTAAAGGGGTGCTGCGCGGCCAGGCAACGAAAGGCCGGTTACAAGCCGGTAAGAAAGGGGATTGGCGATGAGAAACCTGATGTGGATGACCAAGGTCATCGTTCTATTGGCCGTCGCGGCTCTTCTCACGGGCGTGGGCTCCAGCACGAGCGTCTACGCGGCGGCGCCGCCGCAGAACGTCAACGTGAGCAAGGCGCTTGACAACCAGCAGGAGACGACTATCGCCGTTAACCCGGCAAACCCGATGCTCCAGTTCACAGCGTCGAACGACTACAGTGACCCAGCCCTAAAACACCTGTTCACCGCGCGGAGCGGCGATGGCGGCGTGAACTGGGTGCCAGGCCCGAAGTTTGACGGAACGGACGGACCGCAAGCATTGGGCGACTCCAGTGCGGCCTGGGACACGTATGGGAACCTTTTCCTGGCGTATGTTACGTCGGAGGGCCCGGCGCGCATCGTACTGCTTGTCAGCACCGATGGTGGAGCAAACTTCACGTTTAAAGAGACACTTGCCACTGCCGGCGTGGAAGGTGGCGACGTTGATCAGCCTACGGTGACTACTGGCCCCGACGGCGCCGGAAAGCAAAGCGTCTGGGTCAGCTGGAATCAACCCAAGCCAGCCAAGCCCGGTCCGCCAGCCACGCCAGCCACAGAGATCTCGGTGCGCGGCGCCAAAGTCAGCGGCAAAGCCAACATCGCTGCCAACATAGGCGCCTTCACGGCGATGCCGTTCGACATCAAGGGCTCGGATGGAGGGAACTTCGGAGACATCGCGGTCGGCCCCAAAGGGCAGGTCGTGGTCACATACCAGGACAACCAGGGCAGCGCCGGACCGGCCAAGATATGGGTGAACACGAATATGACCGGGTTGGCCGGGGCGTCCGGGCCTCCGGACAACGCGTTCGGGTCTGCGGTCCTGGCAGCGGATACCAAGGTTGGCGGCAGGCGCTCAATACCGGCGCATCCGTACCCGGACCCGAACGAGACGTCAACAGGCATCGACGCCGAGGCGGGTCTGGCCTACGACCGCTCAGGGAAGATCGCCACGTGCGCACTCCCGGGCCCGTCGTGTCTGTATTTGGTCTACACCGACGCGCCGACTGTGGACTCGCCTGATACGAACATCTTCGTGCGGGAATCTTACGACGACGGCTTGACGACCGCGGGATGGAGCGCACCCCGCCAGGTTAACGACACGAACACGAAGAGCCAGTTCCTGCCGCGCATCGCCCTGGACCAGACTACCGGGACTGTCGGGTTTACCTGGCATGACGCGAGACACGATGGGGACAACGTGAAGACCGAACTCTTCGGAACCTTCGGAATCTCCAAAATTAACGCCGCCGTTTGCGCTGTTCCAGCAAAGCCCTGCTTGAACTTCGAGTTTGACTCGCAGATCAGCCAGGGTCAGTCCGACTACAGAGCCGCCCAGCCAGGCGGGCAGGGTTATGGCGACTATGAGGGCGCCGCTTTCTTCTGTGGCCGGCTCTTCCCCGTGTGGGGGGACAACTCAAACTTCACCCAAGACAACGACGGCCTGTCTAAACCGGCGGCGTCCAGTGGCAAGTTCGAGGTCTATACGGCCACCGTCCTCGCGCCGGTTGTGAATCCGCCGGGTGTGAATCCGGTCTGGCCCTGCGGCCCGATCGGCGGCGTGGCCGACCTTCTGGTAAGCCGCTCGGACACGCTCTCCGGCCCGCTGGGTCCCTACGCCGCGGTCGCGGCGGCGTTCCTCGCCCTCGGCGCGGGTGGCTGGTACGCCCGGCGGCGCTTCGTGCGGCGATAGTGTGTGACGCGTAGGGGCGGCCGGACGGTCGCCCCTACGCAAGCCCCAGCAGCTGGCTGCTCTACGCCGACCTGGCGTCTAACTAGCCGCGCCGCTCGGCCGCGTAACCGATCCGTCGTTTCAAGCCAGACCCCAAGTCCGACACCAGACCGAGTGATCCCCACCGGTGAGTGCAGAGAGGCGGAGCCTTTCTGCCGGGGGCGTGGGGGTGTCCCCTACCCACCTCCGGGCGGGCGGGTGGGACGCACCGCATAGCGCATGCGGCGAAAGTGGAGCACGACTGTGTCGCCTGGGAAGCTCTTGACAGCCGTCCGCAGCGTTTGATATCGTGTCTCACCTGAGACAAAGTATCATGTCTGATCTAGAAAACATCACCCTCAAGCTCGAAGCCCGCGGATATCGCATCACGCCTTCCCGGCGGGCCGTCATCGCAGCCGCGCTGGCCCGGACCGGGCACTTCACCGCCGACGACCTCGTCAACCGCTGCCGGGGCGCCGGCCGCGCCACCGTCTTCCGCACGATCCGCCTGCTCACTGAGCTCGGCGTCGTCTGCCGCGTCCTCTTCGAAGACGGCAGCATGCGCTACCTGGTCTCGCAGCGCGGCCACCACCACCACGTCGTCTGCACGGGCTGCGGCCACGTCGAGGACCTCGACCAGTGCGCGATCAAGGACGCCCTGCGGGAGCTCTCAGACGCGACTGGCTACGAGGTGGAAGGCCACTGGCTGGAGCTGTACGGCCGCTGCGCGGAGTGCCGGGCGCGGGTGCCGGCGGAAGCGGGCGCGCGATGAAGATTTTTTCGCGCACGGTGAGACCGTCTATCACTAAAACATCAAAACTGCCAAACAAACTTCGGATGCCGGCGCTGGCCGTCTTCATGCTCGTCCCGGCGCTGCTGATGGCGGCCTGCGGCGGCTCCAGCGGCTCGGCGTCCGGCGGGCGCATCAAGGTCGTCGCGACGACCGTCCAGATCGCGGCGCTGACGCGAGAGGTCGGCGGCGATAGGATCGACCTGAGCGGACTGATCCAGCCGGGCGCCGACCCCCACACGTTCGAGCCTACCGCCAGCGACTTGACGAAGATCGAAGGCGCCGACGCAATCCTGCGCCACGGCCTGGGCCTCGATGACTGGCTGGACGGCACCCTCCAGGCAGGAGCGCACGCGCAGGTGACGACGGTGACCGCCGGCATCACGCCC
>JBGPMY010000224.1:0-3682 GCA_041487235.1 Dehalococcoidia bacterium | reverse complement strand
CGCTTCCAGCCCACCTGCTCCCACTACGGCTATGAGGCGATCGAGCGGCACGGTCTCTTCAAGGGCTTCTGGCTGACGATCTGGCGTCTGGCCCGCTGCCACCCGTTCAATCGCGGTGGGTATGACCCTGTCCCGTAGCTTGGGCGCAGAGAAGATCGCCGCTCCGGTCAGATACCAGCTTCGCCGGCGCCAAGAAGGGAAGCGCACCGGCGCGGCGGGCGGAAGAGGTTTCGTCTGGTGGCTCCTCATCGCGCTCGTGTTCGTGCTTGTGGCCAGCGCCTGCGCCAGGATCTCCAAGCCGCAAGGATGGGCGACGCCCAAGCTGGCGGATGGTGTCCTCTACGTCAGCACAAACCCCGGCAAGATGGCGGCGCTGAACGCTCAGGACTTCTCAACGAAGTGGGTCTTTCCCCCGGACACAGATGAAGGAAAGAAGCACGAGCTGCAGGCCATCTACGGCGCGCCGGTCGTAGAAGGTGGCAACGTCTACTTCGCCGGGTACAACGGAAGCGTGTACGCCGTCGCAGCTGCAGACGGCAAGCTGCTGTGGGAGTTCAAGACGGGCGGGCCCATCATTGGAGGCCTAGCGCTGGCCGGCGGCAGCCTGTTCGTGGCCTCCGACGATGGCAAGGTGTACGGGCTGGACCCGGCGAATGGAAGCCTAAAGCTGGGCCCCTTGACCGTCGGCGACAGCGTCTGGACGGCGCCCCTCGTCGCTGGCTCGACGCTGTACGTGGCAGCGAACAATGGCAAGCTGTTGGCGCTGGACACAAGCACGCTGCGCCCCGTATGGGACGTGCCGTTCGAGGCGGATGCTGGGCTGATAACCGACCCTGTCCTGGCCGGCCAGGACACGATCCTCGTGGGCGGTATCGATCAGAGGTTGTACGCCGTGGACGCCAAGACGGGAGAGATGAGATGGTCGTTCAAGGCGGACAACTGGTTCTGGGGCAGACCTCTTGTCGACAAGAACACCGTCTACGTATCGAATCTCGATCACAACGTCTACGCCCTCGACCTCGCCACGGGAAAACCGGCGTGGCCGCAACCTTTCGCCACGGCGGCAACCGTTCGCTCGTCACCGCTTCTGGCCGGGGACGTGCTCATAGTGGTAGACCACGATGGCAACGTCTACGGCGTGGACCCGGCGACGGGAGCGTCCAAGTGGGCCGGACCCACGCTGATAGGTAAGACGGTCACTGCTGACCCGCTGCTGTTCGATAAGGAGGTGCTGGTCCTGGTGGAGGGTGGCAGTATCTACCGGATCGATCCCAGCGGCGGCAGTTCGCCCAGTCTAGTGCAGGTGAAGCCGTGAGCCGCGCTGCCCCCACCGCTGCCGCCGGTGCAGCCGGCCCCCGCCGGGGCAACTTGAGCAACATACCGATGGTCGCGATCATCCTCGCCGTCGTTTCGTCCTTCGCCCTTCTGGGACCGGGGCGAGCCTGGGACCTGCTGTTTATAGACCCGCTTATCAACGTGCTGGTCCTGCTGGACATCGTTGTTCTGGGCCAGTTCGGTCTGGCCATCCTCCTGTTCACGTTCATCCTGCGCATCGCCACTATACCGTTCACGCTCAAACAGCTCCGGTCCACGCGGGCGATGCAGTCCGCGCAGCCACAGATGCAGGAGATACAGAAGAAGTACAAGGACCCCAAGCGGCGCCAAGAGGAGATGATGAAGCTCTACCGGGAGTTCAACATCAATCCGCTGGGCTGCTTCATGCCCATGCTGATCCAGATGGTGGTCTTCATGGCCCTTTACCGCGCCCTGGTGCACGCCGTGGGCGGCAGCCCGGAGAGTCTCATCGGCCTTTCGCAGCGGCTCTACCCGTTGGCCTTGCTGCGCGAATCCGTGCCCCTGAACCAGCACTTCCTGTGGCTGAACCTGGGCCAGGCTGACAGCACGTACATCCTGCCCCTATTCGTCGGCGTCTCCACCTACGTCCAGCAAAAGATCAGCCAGACGCCGAATGCCAACCCCCAGCAGGCGCAGCAGCAGCAGATGATGATGTGGATGATGCCGCTGATGCTGGTATGGTTCACCCTGGCGCTGCCCAGCGGCGTTGGTGTCTACTGGGTGGCGTCCAACATCTTCAGTCTGTTCGCCAGCTATTATGTGTATGGTCGCAGGGCCATCAGTTGGCGCCAAATACTGCTGCCCATGCCTTCGGCGGCGCCAGCGCCCGCGGCCAAGCGACCGCCGTCAGAGCCGGAACGCCGCGACGATAGTGAGATGGAGAGCGGGGAGCCAGCCCAAGCCGCTCCCAGCGGAAAAGTGAGGTCCGCCCATGGAAAGCGTAGAGGTAAGCGCAAAAACCGTAGATGAGGCCATCGATATCGCGCTGGAGGAGCTCGGCCTGAAACGAAGCCAGGTCAGCATCGAAGTCCTCACCCCAGGCAAGCCGGGAATCTTCCGGTTAGGGGGCGAACAAGCCCGCGTTCGGGTGACCGCCCTTGAGGAAGGGACGGCACGTCCGGCGCCCGAGGAGCCCTCGACGCGGCCTTCACCCGGGGGCGCCGTCGCCGAAGACGTGTTCGAGAGCGATATCGAGGTTAAGGATCTCGATTCGCCGGAGGTGGAGCTGGCCACCGACTACCTGCGCATGTTGCTCGATTTCGTGGGAGTGGAGGCTCAAGTCTCGGTGCGGGCGCCGGAAACCGCGGCCGATGGCCTGGGCCGCGCCACCGCCGTGTTGGATATCGAGGGCGAAGACCTGGGCCTGCTGATTGGACGACGCGGCGCCAGCCTGTCCGCGCTCCAGTACCTGGTGAACGTGATGGTCACCCGCAAGCTCCAGAGCCGTGTGCTGGTCACCGTGGACGTCGAGGCCTACCACCGGCGTCGCGAAGAGTCCCTGCGCGGACTGGCGGCCCGTATGGCGGACCGCGTTCGGCAGTCTCGGCGGCCCATCACCCTGGAGCCGATGCCCGCCGCCGAGCGCCGTATCATCCACCTGGCCCTGTCCGATGATCCTTACGTTCAGAGCGCCTCCGTAGGCGCCGGCGAGGAGCGCAAGGTGGTGATCCGCCCGCGTGGCGACGGGCGGCCACCGGACCGCGGCCCCGCCGACCCACGTCGCTGATGCCGGCGGGGCAGGCAGGCGGGCCGCCCCAGTTCTTGGTCGTCGGTCATGCCGTTCAGGACCTGCTTTCAGGCGACGATACCCAAGTCTGGAGGCTGGGGGGCGCCGCCGCCTACGCGTCCACTCTGGCCTGCAAGCTGGGGCTGAGAACCGCGGTGCTCACGGCTGGCGCGCCCGACCTGGGACTGGAGCGGCTGCTTCCCGGAACGCTATGCCAGGTCGTCAACAGCGATTGCACCACTCGCATACGCAACGTGTACGGCCACGGCCGACGCCGGCAGTACATACCTCAGCGCGCCGCTCCACTGAAAGCGGTGCACCTACCGGAACAGTGGCGGCGGACGCCCATCGTCCTGCTGGGGCCTGTCGCCGGCGAGGTAGAGGATGATTTGGCCCGCTGTTTCCCGGGTTCCGTTCTGGGGATCGGCGCGCAGGGCTGGCTGAGGGAGGTCGGCCCGGACGCCGGCGTTCGTCCGGTGCCGCCGGGCCGATGGAACGCGGCGCCCATACTTCGGCAGGCGAGAGCCCTGTTTCTTTCGGATGAGGATGTCTTGCCGGAGGATGCGCCGGCGGCCCTGGAGCGCTGGGCTACGATGGTTG
>JBGPMY010000223.1:0-3689 GCA_041487235.1 Dehalococcoidia bacterium | reverse complement strand
GCCTTCTTGCTTATCTTCTTGAGGAGACGACGTGTGCCGCCTGTCGCTTCGTCGCTTGCTTCCGTCATGACCTAGATGATGACTCATTGCTTGAGTTTGTTTCATCGAGGGGCGCGCCAAACGCGATTTTCGGCGTCCTGATGGCGTTACGCTATGCCCCGGCCGCGATTGACGTGCCCGGTGGGCGACAGCAGCGACAGGTTCCGCGACTGAATCGCCTTGACAGAGAGCCGGCTTCGGATACGATACGAACGGACGCCGGAAGGAGTCGCGCTATGTGCCGCAGCATCAAGACGCTCCGACGACCCAACGGGCGCGCGTCGGACGCCGAGATAGAGGAAGCCGCGCTCCAGTTCGTGCGCAAGCTCAGCGGCTATCGGAGGCCGTCCGCCGCCAACGCCGACGCCTTCAACGCCGCCGTGCGGCAGATCTCCGCCGCCTCGCGCCAGATGCTGGACGCCCTCAAAACGAGGTGAGCTAACCGTACCTGGCGGCCATAACTTGACGGCACCGACAACTGCCGCCCCCAAAGTTGGGCTTGCCGCCGCTTCCGGAATGCACGAGACTGGGCGAGAAACTGAGAGCCCGAGAACCTAGAACCTGAATCGCACGCCAGGAAAAGGAGCGCAGACATGGACCCCAGCGGGAAGGTGGCCCTCGTAACCGGAGGCGGGTCCGGGATCGGACGCGCGACGGCGCTCGCCCTGGCCCGGGAGGGGGCCTCGATCGTCGTGGCCGATATCGACGACGATGGTGGCCGCGAGACCGTGAAGCAGATCGAACAGGCCGGCGCTAAAGCCGCTTTCGTCCACACGGACGTCACAAGTCACGGAAATATCGAGCGGATGGTAACCTTCGCGGAGGAGACGTACGGCGGGCTGGACATCCTGCACAACAACGCGGGCATCGGCACGCCCAGGCCGCGCTTCCCGGACGCCCCGCTCGATGTCTGGGAGAAGACGCTGGCGATCGACCTCTGGGGCGTCATCGCCGGCACACAGGCGGCGGTCCCGGCCATGCGGCGCCGCGGCGGCGGCGTCATCGTCAACACCGCCTCCCTGGCCGGGATTATCGTGTACCAACCGGACCCCATCTACGCCGCCGCCAAGCACGGCGTCGTCGGCTTCACGCGGGCCCTCGTCTTCCTGAAGGACGAGGCTAACATTCGCGTCAACTGCGTCTGCCCGGGCGTCGTGAACACGCCCATGGTGCTGAAGGGGATGGGCCAACTGACATCAGAGGAGCGGGCGCAGCGCGAGGCGCTGTTCGCCCAGATGCCGATGATCCCGCCCGAGGAGATCGCGGAGGCGGTACTGGAGTTCGTGCACGACGATTCCCTGGCCGGCGAGGCGATGGGAATCACCTACGGTCAGCCGCACAGGCTGATCCCGCCGGCGATCCAGTTCGCGCGGGACCCCGCCCAGGCGACGTAGGCCTACAGTGGGGCAACAGCCGCCGTTAGCGAGACGGTATTAGTGAACAGACTCCTGTTGAGCCTCAGCTTCCATCTTTGCGAGCCTGGTGTAGTAGTCCGCAAACTCGTTGAGGTGCGCCAGGGCGATCTTTCCCGTCACGACGGCGTCATCATGCGTGACATCGGTGCCTGGGTCGCGCCGGCCGTGCTCGAGCTCGACGTGCAGACCGATCAGGAACTGCCCCGCGTCGAACTTGGTCGTCCTCCAGTCGATGCCTATCGCCTCGCCGATCTTTCTTGCGTCCTCGAGTGTGAACGTTTTCGCCTTTGTCATGCCAGCCTCCTTCCGGGGTATATGTTCAGGCGAGGGAAGGGTCTTTCGGCAGGCGCGTTCGGCCCGTACGAACAGGGCCTAAAGGCTCTGACGATTCCTGGATAGGCCACCTTTACGCCCGCAGCGCCGCAATCGACGACCCATCGGCGATGTCGAGGCCGCGCCGGCCGAGGATGACCGCCTGCTGGCCGATCATCTCGAACCCGGCGCCCACGGTGCCGCCGCCCAGAAAGCGCTTGTACATGTTCTCCAGGATCACGCCCAGCTTGAAGTGGGCCAGCACGGCGTAGAAGTCCAGGCCGCTCAGATCGTTCCCGCTCTTCTCGTGGTAGCGGTAGGCGGCCTCCTCCCACGTGGGGAAGCCCGGCAGCGCCACCACCGGCAGGCCAGCCAGCGCCAGCTGCGTCCCTTCGCCGTTGCGCTGCCAGTACATCCGCAGAAGGCCCATGTCCGCCAGGGAATCGCCCAGGGTACACATCTCCCAGTCCAGCACAGCGATGATGTGCCCGTCGTCGCCCAGGATGGCGTTGTCCAGCCGGTAGTCGCCGTGGACGATGCCTGGCGCGCGCTCCGGCGGGATCGAACGGGCCAGGCGGCGGGCCAGCTCGTCCAGCTCCGGCGTCTCACGGTAGCGGATATCCTCCAGCTGCTGGCTGAAGCGGCGCACCTGACGCTCCAGGTAGCCCTGCGGCTTTCCGAAGTCCGCCAGGCCGATCTCCGCCGGCACAAACGCGTGCAGGCGCACCAGGACGTCGATCAGCTCCTCGCCGATGCGGCGGCGCTGACCCTCGTCGAAGCGGCGCGCCACCTCGTTCGGGTCGACGGGGACAAGCCCGTCCACGAACTCCATGATGTAGAACGGCGCCCCGATTACATCGGGGTCCTTGCACAGCGCGTAGGGGCGGGGGACGGGGAACCCGATCGGATGGAGCGCGGAGATGACCCGAAACTCGCGGCCCATGTCGTGCGCCGTGGCCTGGACGTGGGACAGCGGCGGGCGGCGCAGCACCCATGATTGCTCGCCGGCGTCCACGCGATAGGTTAAGTTAGACCGCCCGTGGCCGACCACCCGGGCGCTCAGCTCGCTGACCGGGGCGATCTGCTCGCGGAACCAGGGCAGCAGCCGTTCGAGGTCGAGGCCGGGCGGGCTATCGGGCATATGACAACACCTCGGTTGCAGCACCGCGCACTGAAGCCTGTCCTGAGCCCGGCCGAAGGGTGCGCGGCTTCGACCGGGAGCCGCCGACTTCAGTCGGCGGGACAGCGTCTCTTATCACACAAGGCTCTCCGCCCCAGCCTGGAGGCTGGGGTATGCAACCGGAAGTATGCCACACCTTTCAAGGTGTGGTGGGTGTTGATGCGCCTGTCCGTGACATTCGCCTGCATGGCGACTACAATTGCACTGCGACCAACTATCATCTCACGTAAACGGGAGGGTTCCCCAATGCCCATCGATTTTAACCTGCCGCCGGACGTTGAAGAAGTGCGCCAGCGGGTGCGCAAGTTCATGGACGATGAGGTACGGCCCGCTGAGGAGAAGTTACGCCAGAACGAGGCCGATCGCAACAGCTACGTGCGCGCCATCGTGGAGCTCAGGCAGAAGGCGCGATCGCAGGGGCTGTGGAACCCCCACCTGCCGGCGGAGTGGAGCGGCATGGGGCTGGGCCCCGTGGCCATGGCCTTCGTCTCGGCGGAGGCGGGTCGCACCGGCATCGGGCCGTTCGTCATCAACGCCCAGGCGCCGGACGAAGGCAACATGCACACGCTGCTGCACTGGGGCACGCCGGAGCAGAAGGAGAAGTACCTGCGACCGCTGTCGGAGGGGCTCGCCCGCTCCTGCTTCTCCATGACGGAGCCGGAGGTCGCCGGCTCGGACCCCACGCTCATCCAGACCTCCGCAGTCAGGGACGGGGACGACTGGGTGATCAACGGCCACAAGTG
>JBGPMY010000222.1:0-3706 GCA_041487235.1 Dehalococcoidia bacterium | reverse complement strand
GGGAGCTCTGGTAATTTCAGCGTGCGGTGCGGCAGACCCCCTCTCGCACTGCGCGGAGGCGGGGGCCGTCTGGACGCGAAGTTCGGCGACCCCCTGCCGTCCTGCCCCAGCCGCCCGCTATTGTGCGCTCAACTCCCTGATGGGCACCGGCAGCACGCCGCTGTTCAACTGCGCAGCCAGGATCTCCGCCGCGCGAGCGCTCAAGCCCCCGATCGCCAGGTTACCCGTGCTGATGGGCCCCTTTACGGTGGGGCCCGCCACCAGCTTATCGTCGATGAACACGCCCAGCGGAAGACCCACCAATCTGGTGCTGAGGTCCGTGAGCAGCGTATTGCCTTCATCCGTGAAATTGACTATAAGCACCGGCGCCTGCGTGCGGTCCACGACAGCACCATTTGGCCGGACGAAGGCGCCGGTCAAGAGCTGCCCCTGGTCGCCGCCGCCAGCCATAGCCGGCTCCCAGACGACCTGGGCGATCCTTGATTGGCTATCGACGCATTTCGGCAGACCCGTGCCGCTGCCAGCGATCGCGGCGTAGGATATCCTGTCCTTCCCAACAGTGACCCGGCTGCCGTCCGCGTACTCGCAGACGATGTGGCCGGTTACGTCAAGAACTGCCTCCCTTATCTCCAGCCGCGCCGTCTTGCTCAGCAGTTCGCGCGCGTCTTCGATGCTCGGGCCGCTTAGGCTCACCGACACCCGATTCTGGTCCTCAACGTCGACCTGGACGTCTGAGGCGCCGAGGGCGCCGGCGCGGCGGGTCAGGTTATCCGCTAGGCTTTTCAGGGCGACATCAACGCCCCCAGCCGGCGGCTGGCTCACGTCCGCCTCGAACACCATGTGGACGGAAGAACCGCTACCCCCACCGCAGCCCAGGAGCGAGACAGCGATCGCGGCCGCGACCGCGAGTACAAGACGGGTCACAAACGTAGGTTAGCACACGGCAATCAAGCGTGTTCGGACTACTGTCCGCCCGCGCCTGAGGAGGGAGCAACTCGCTTGCCCGCGGCCAGCGTGAAGCCTGCCTCCCGCCACGCCTCTATCCCGCCGTTCAGATTGAGCAGGGAGTCAAACCCAGCTCTCTCCAGGATGGAAACGGCGGTGGTGGCCCGCTCCCCGTGAGCACAGTACGCCATCACTGGCCGGTCGCGGGGCACTTGTTCCAGTTCTCGCTGTAGTGTCCCCAGCGGTATGTGAATCGCACCGCGGATGTAACCGCTCTCGAGCTCAGCCGCTTCTCGCACGTCAACAGCAGTCGCGCCGTTGGCCAGCGCCTGTCGGGCTGTCGCTGCGTCGACGAGCTGGGCGGATGCGATAGGCTTGTTGGCCGCGATCCAGGACTCCAGCCCGCCAGCCAGCCAGCCCGCAAACCGCTCGTAGCCGACGAGTAAGGACTCGCCGACAACCGCCTCCAGAGGAACGTCTCCCAGCACGAACAGAAGCGGTGTGTCCGCTGCCACGAGCCAGCCCAGCCATATCGCGTAGGAGTCCCGGAAGCCATTGTGGAGCGAGTCCGGTAAGTGGGCGGCCGTGTAGGCTTCCTTTGGCCGGACGTCCACGACCAGCGCCGCGCGCGACGCTTCCTCGAACTCGTCGTGACGAAGCGGCGGCGGCATGGGGATATCGCGCCGAAGCCGGGGACCAGCCTGATTGATCGCCCGCATGCGGGAGAAGTAAGCGGGCACGGCGGGAAAGGTGGAGGGGAACCAGCGCACGAACTCCTCCTCGCCCTGGAAACGCAACACGGGGTTCCGCTGGCGCTCGCGACCCAGGGTGGACGCCCGCTCGCCAGCCTCACCGGCGGAACAGAACGAGCCGCCGCCGTGGGTTGGGAAGAGCGATGTCTCATCGGGCAGACGCTTGAACGCCGTCTTCAGCGTTCGGTACTGGGCGTGGGTAAGGGTCTCCGTCATCTCCCGCGAGATCAGGTCCGTTCGCGCCGCGCCGCCAACGATGAGGGAGCCGCCGCTGAACAGCGCCGGCGGGCTCCCGCCGCTGCGAAACACGTAGCTGACGTGTTCCGGCGTGTGCCCCGGCGATCCCACTGCCTCCACCTCCGCGCCGTCAAGCCTGATCTTCTCATCGGGGGTGACGCCGGTGTGCTGAAAGCGGCACTCCGTAGCCGTCGCAGCGAAGATGCGAGCGCCCGTAGCGGCCGCCACTTCGCGCGCGCCGGAGACGAAGTCGGCGTGGAGGTGGGTCTCGAACACAGACGTTATCTGCCACCCCCTGGCCTCCGCCGCCTGCAGGTATCGCGCGACGATGCGATCGGGGTCCACCAGGGCCGCTTTGGCGTCAGCCAGCCCGATCAGATACGAGCTGTTGCCCAAACCCTCGCGCACAAACGGAACGACGTTCATCTCGCCACGACCTGTCCCAGAATATCACTGGTCCAGATTGTTGCAACCCTTAGGATGCAGCACATCGCAGGGCGCAGCTGCCGGGGAGGGTCTCACACTGGAGGGCCCGGTGGGATTCACCCAGGCGGGCCCGCCCCAGGCGGAAACCCACGACTCCCGGATTAGAGGGAGCCCCAGCGCTTGCCCTAGCCCCGCGCCTCCCCCATGAACTCCGCGAGCCGACGCCGTTGCTGACCCGAGTCGTCAAAGTTCGACGGATCGAGCCAGCCCTCCAGCGCCGACCGCACGGCCGGCCATTCACCATCGATGATCGAGAACCAGGCCTGGTCCCGGTTGCGGCCCTTCTGCACCCACGCCTGCCGGAACGTGCCCTCGTAGCGGAATCCCAGGCGTTCGGCTGCGTTCCAGGATGGCGCGTTCAGGGAATTGCATTTCCACTCATACCGTCGATATCCGAGCTCATCGAAGGCCCGGCGCATCATCAGGTACATCGCCTCCGTAGCAGCCGCCATGCGTTGCAGCGCCGGTGAGTAGCTGAGGTGTCCAACCTCGATGCAGCCCATCGCTGGGTCGATGCGCAGGTAGCTTGCCGCGCCGACCGGGCGACCCGATGTCCGGTCGATGATCGCGAAGAACAGCGGGTCCTCCCCCCGTCTCGACTCGACCCACGCCGCGTACTCCGCCGCCGACGCGAACGGGCCGTACGGCAGATACGTCCAGATCCGCCCCTCGCGATCGGCCGCGTAGGCGTCGTGCAACGCCTCCGCGTGGCGGTTCGCCTCCAGCGGCTCCAGCCGGCACAGACGCCCCTCCATTGGCATCCGCGGCGGCCGAGGCCGCGCCGTCCAGTCTGGGACTGGCGCACCAATCGGCTGCCCCAGCTCGTTCGTGTACTCAGACACTGTCCTGCCCCAATCTCGCCGCACCGTAGCTCAAATCCATGGAGGGCCCGGTGGGATTCGAACCCACGACTCCCGGATTAAAAGTCCGGAGCTCTACCGCTGAGCTACGGGCCCCCGCCATCTCAATTTATTCTTTCCGGTGAGCGCGGGCAACCGAACTCGGCGCCCCCGTGGGCGACGCGCCGAAGGGCAGGTAACGTGGCGGCGCGCGTGGTCGGGAGCATGATGCGGTGGAAGAACTGGTTTGACGGATCGAGCTAGGCGGCGGGCGTCGCCAGGCCCTGCCGGACGCTTTCGCCTGCCAGGCAGCGGACAGTCTCCGAGAACGCGTGCACGAGGTCCGGGTCCAGCTGTGTGCCCGCCGCGCGTTCCAGCTCGGCACAGGCTTCGTCGTCGGGCAGCCGCCGGCGGTAGGGCCGGTCTAACGTGATGGCGGAGAAGGCG
>JBGPMY010000221.1:0-3722 GCA_041487235.1 Dehalococcoidia bacterium | reverse complement strand
GGCGCTGCTGTCCAGCAACGAGAGCGGGAGCCGGTTGTTATCGAAGATGTCCCCGGCCAGCAGCAAGAGATGGGCTTGCGCGCGACGGGCTGTCGCCAGCACCCGGCAGAGCGGGTGAAAAGCCTGTCCTGAGCGAAGTCGAAGGGCCTGTCCTGAGCGAAGTCGAAGGGCGTCGGTGGCCGCGCCCGCGTCGATGTGCAGGTCGGAGCTGTGAACGACGATAAGATCGCTCATCTGTCTAGCGCCAGGCGTCAAGGAAAGCACGCACCGCCGGCAGGTCCGACCATCGCCGGTGCTCCGAGTTGAGAGCATACGCCGCAAACATTTCGACCAGCAGGCCCAGCTCCGACTCGCCCGCCCATTCGCCGGCGATCTCCTGGGCTCTCGCTCTCAGACCGTCGCTCTCCAGCGCTCTGGACCAGCCCGCCCAGAACTCCGAATCCGCCTGCGCTGGCGATGCCATGTAGGCAATCGACTTGGCCACCAGATATCGCTGGTCTTGTCCCCAATCCACGCTATTTGCGGACAGACGCGGCATCAGGCGGGCCGCCGGGCGACCATTGATGCGCCCGAGGCTCATGACGCGCCCCTCCGCCGAGGTCCTGGGTTCTATGACCAGCGGCAGGTTGCGCGCTCCCAGTTCATCGATACGGCGCTGCAGCAGCTTGAATGCCCAGCTCGGAATGGAGCGGATCGCGGTCTGCAGCTGCGCCTGAATCCGCTCTCGCTGGCGGGGCGGCAGGTCAGTCCCCAGGATGTAGATGTTGAGCTGGGACTCGGTCAGCATCATCTCTCTCCACCAAGCGGCCGGTGGGGAGGGCCGCCCCCACGATCCCGCGAATGTCTTCCACGCCGTTCTCCCGCATGAACTCCTCGATGCCCTCGAGGACGTCGAGCGGCGCTCGTGGGTTGAGAAAGGTGGCCGTCCCGATCTGCACGGCGCTGGCCCCCGCCATCATGAACTCGATAGCGTCCTCGCCCGACATGATCCCGCCGCAGCCGATGATCGGTGCGTTAATCGCCCGGGCGACCTCGTAGACCATGCGCACGGCGATGGGCTTGAGGGCCGGGCCGGACAGTCCGCCGGAGCCCCAGCCCAGGGCCGGCCGCCGCGCGCCCACGTCGATGCGCATGGCCGGGAAGGTGTTGATGAGGGTTAGGGCATCGGCGCCGGCATCGATCACGGCCTGAGCGATTTGGACGATGTCGCTGACGTTGGGCGTCAGTTTCACCAGCAACGGCAGGTCCGTCTGCCGGCGCACGGCGTAGGTGACCTCGGCCGCCGCGCCGGGGTCGCTTCCGAACTCCAGGCCGTTCTCGACGTTGGGGCAGCTAATGTTGACCTCGATGCCGCTGACGCCGCCTACGCCGTCCAGCCGGCGCGCCAGCTCCGCGTAATCGGCGACGCTCTCCCCCGCTATATTGGCGATGACGGGCACGCGCCAGGTGGCCCACACGGGCGCCAAGTCGCGCACGATCGCCTCGAGGCCGATGTTCTGCAGGCCGATGGAGTTGATCATGCCCGCCGCGGTCTCAGCGATCCTGGGTTGGACGTTGCCGCGCCGGGGCTTCAGGGTGATCGCCTTGCTGACGATGGCGCCCAGGCGCTGGATATCGAATATCTTGGCGTACTCCAGCCCGTTGCCGAAGGTGCCGGAGGCCGTCATCACAGGGTTGGCGAGCGAGAGCCCGCGCTTGTGGCCGCTCACAAGGTCCAGGGAGAGGTTCATGCCACCGCCAATATACGCCACGAGGAGCCAAAACAGACAGGCCTCGCAGTTGCGCCGGCGCTGGTTCGAAGAGAGGACAGGTACCCACGCTAGTGGGCCGCCAGGTCTAGCGAGCTTTCTTGCGGGGGCTATAAGGAAGCTGAGCCGGAGGCGCCGGACGCCGTCACGGAATCGTCATCGTCGGCGGCGCTCTTGGCGCTGGAACGGACACCGCGCCAGGCGTTATAGCCGCCGCTGGATTCGTCTTCCCACAGGTGGTCCGTGGCAGAGTTGCGAAACTCGCGCTCTTCACCGCAGCGCTTGCAGCGGCCGCGGCTCATGGTGCCTCGCGGGGTCTCGATGAGCCAGTGATGCTGACAGGTGGGGACATCGGTCCCAGCTGCCGCTTCGGCTGGCCGCTCTTGTTCGACGACAGGTGCTTTGCCCATCACTTCCACCTCCGATGAAGGCTTTGCTTAACAGATGCCTTCTAACGGGCATACGTTACATGCCTGGTGTTTGGATTATAGTGTTCGTGTCAAGTGCCGGTCAAGGTTTAGACCTTATTTACTTCCTTAATGACCTTCCGCCAGCGTAAACCAGTGTGTATACTTAAACGGTCGGGGGCGAAAAAGGTTTCGCATGCAGTCAACCAAAGAGCAGATACTGGCGCAACTGAAGAGGACCGGCGGCAGCACAGTCGACGGCCTTGCCGCTGCCTTCGGGCTGGCGCGTATGACGGTTCGCCAGCATCTGGCGGCGCTGGAAAGGGACCGGTTCGTGGTTTCGCGCGAGGAGAGGCGCCCTACCGGCCGCCCGCACCTGGTCTTCAACCTTACCGATTACGGCGAGGAGATGTTCCCCAAACGATATGACCGGCTGGCGAACCTGGCCCTGCAGGAAGTGGCGTTCCTGGATGCCGATGAGCTTTCCGGCCTGAGCCCCGAGGAGAAAAAGAGGCTGCTCCTGACAAAGATGGCGGAGCGTGTCTACCAGGAGCACGAGGCGCGCGTGCGCGAGAAGGACCTGGCCGGCCGAGTGGCCGTGGTAGCCGATATTCTGCGGGAGGAGGGCGGATTCGCTGAGTGGAACGCCCAGGGGCCTGATTACGAGATAGTGGACTACAACTGCGTGTACAGACGTGTCGCCGATTCCCACCACGACGTGTGCGACTGGCACGTGGCCCTGCTGGGCCGCCTGCTGGGACGCGAGGTGACCTGCAACCAGTTCATGAGCCGGGGCGCCGACTCCTGTCGCTTCATCGTCAGCGAGCAGGGGCCTACTCAGGCGTACCCGGAAACCGCCAATGAAAGGAAGCCTGATGGCGACTAAACCCAGCGGTGAGACCGATGGCGTTGTGGACAAGAGCGCAGTGCTGGCCGCGCTAAGTCAGATTCAGGACCCCGACCTGCACAAGGACATCGTCAGTCTAGGCTTCGTTCCCGAGGGCGATATCAATATCTGCGGCGCCAACGTGGCCGTCAAGATCGTTCTCACCACGCCGGCTTGCCCCGTGCGGGAGAAGATGCAGCAGCAGGCCCAAGAGCTGCTCCTGGCGCTGCCGGGCGTCGAACACGCCGAGGTGACGATGGACGCCACGGTGCGGTCCACTGGCATCGGCAGGGGGCCAAAGATCATCGAGGGCGTGCGCAACATCATCGCCGTCGCCTCCAACAAGGGGGGAGTCGGCAAGTCGACAGTCGCCGTGAACCTGGCGCTGGCACTGCGCAAGTACGGCGCCCAGGTCGGGCTACTGGACGCCGACCTGACGGGTCCCAACGTGCCCACGATGCTTGGTCTCGCCTCCGGATTCCAGGCGGACACGGGGCTATCGATCGTCGAGATGTATGGGCTGCGCGTGGCGTCCATCGGATTCGTGCTGAAAAAGGGGCTGCCCGTGGTCTGGCGCGGCCCGATGATCGGCACCGGCGTCCGCCAGCTGATGCATGACCTGCCCTGGGGCGCCGACGGTGAGCTGGACTACCTGATCGTGGACCTGCCGCCGGGGACGAG
>JBGPMY010000220.1:0-3745 GCA_041487235.1 Dehalococcoidia bacterium | reverse complement strand
TGATGTTGGCCCCCATCACGTAAGGGATGATGTTGTCCCGCCGCACGTAGCCCTTGAGCGAGAGCGGTATCAGCAGGGTGACCGAGAGTGACACGGACATCGTGACGGCAGTAATCGCGAGGCCGAGGCCGAACATGGCCATGGGATGATGGAGCCACCCCTTGATCCGCTCCACTTTGAGGCTCGGTTGTTCGAGGTTCGGCAACGCGCGATCGAAGACTGCGAACGCCGTCAGCAGGACGCCGACGCCGATCGCGAACATCGCCAACGAGGGCAAGCGATCATTGATGCGATGAACAATCGGATCGTATGCGACGTTGATGAGGGAGGTGAGGCCGGGCGGCGTGCCCAGCCGTATCGAGTCGAACCAGCCCAATTTCAGGACCAGGACGCCGATGGGAAGAACGGGCAGCCACAGCGTGAAGGCGGTGATCAGTGCCACGGCGCCGATGAACAGGCCGTCGGCCGAGCGCTTGTGTGTGAGATAGAGGATGAAGCCGACGAAGAGGACGATGAAGGAGGCGCCCAGCCGGGAGCCGTTGATCATGGCGAACGCCTCGATGTCCGAGATCGTGCCGCTGGAGAAGAGGCTGAGGGAGATCGCGGCCACGGGTGAGCCGCTCATCACGCTATAAGCGCCCAGCCAGCCGAAGCCCATGAGGTTGGCCACCCCGTGGGCGGAGAAGGCCTTGAGGACGGGCTTGAGGCCGCCGGCGCCGCTCTTGAGGAGTTGTAGCGCCAGGATGAAGAGGAAGAGGCCCGCGGCGGTATAGGCCGCGGTGGTCGCGGCGGTTACGCCGACACGCCATGCGCGCCTGTGCTGCGCCATGTGCCCTGCCGTCTCGTCGCGTCGCGCCAGCGTCCCGGGCAGTCCGTCCGGGAGAGCCGCCTCAGAGATCGCAGCGCTGTCCGAAACTCGCTCAGATCGCATGGTGGGGTGTCACCCTCTCCTGCATCGCCTCGATCAGGATGCGCGCCACCTCCGGCCGCGAAAACTCCGGCGGGGGCACCACGCCTCCCTTCAGCATCTCGCGCACCTGAGTGCCGGACAGGACAACGCGGGCCTCCTCGTCGTGGGGGCAGGTCTTGACGCTGGCCATCTCGTCGCACTTGCGGCAGAAGAAGGTGTTGTTGAACATGAGCGGCGTCACGCCCAGCTCGCCGGGCGCGAACTCGCCGAAGATGTGCTGCGCGTCGAAGGAGCCGTAGTAGGCGCCGACGCCGGCGTGGTCACGGCCCACGATGAAGTGGGTGCAGCCGAAGTTCTTGCGCACCAGGGCGTGAAAGATCGCCTCCCGCGGGCCGGCGTAGCGCATCGCCGCCGGGTTCACGGAAAGCAGCACCCTGTCCCGCGGGTAGTAGTTCTCGATCAACGCCTCGTAGCAGCGCATGCGCACGTCCGCCGGGATGTCGTCGGACTTCGTCTCCCCCACCAGGGGGTGGAGTAGCAGGCCATCGACGATCTCCAGCGCGCACTTCTGGATGTACTCGTGGGCGCGGTGCACGGGGTTGCGGGTCTGAAAGCCGACGACCGTGCGCCAGCCGCGCGCCGCGAACTCCGCCCGCGTCTGCGCGGGAGTCAGCCGGTACCGGGGAAAGTCGTCGTGGGCGGGAAGCTCCAGGACGCGAAGGGGACCACCCAGCAGCACGTCGCCCTGGGTGTAGAGCGCCGCCACGCCCGGGTGCGTCTCATCTTCTGTGCGATATACGTGCCGGGCCTCGATCGCCTTGTCGTAGGCGAACTTCTCCGCCACCTCCATCACCGCCAGAAGGCGGCCCGACTCGTCGCCGAGAGCTATCCCACTTCCCTCGACTAACGACGACGCCTCGTCCCGAGTGACGGCCAGCGTTATGGGCATGGGCCAGGGCAGGCCGGAGGCGAGGCGTATGTCGCTGACCACGGCGCGGTAGTCCGCTTGCGTCATGAACCCATCGAGCGGGCTGTAGCCGCCGACGGCCAGCAGCTCCAGGTCCGAAAGCGACCTCGCAGACAGGCTCACCAGCGGCAGACCAGCGGCGCGCTCTCTCAGGGCGTGCGCCTCCGCAGCGCTTGCCGTGAGGTCGACAAGACGACCGCCGTGGGCAGGAATAGTTTCTGTCGTTGTCATTCGCTAAGTCTCGATCTCTGTACGTCGTAGGTTGGTAGAGACGCCTCGGCGAGGCGTCTCTACAGCGTCCCGTTACGTACAGCCGTGCAGCCGCTAGTGGTGCAGGCCGCACTCCTTGTACTCCGGGTTCTCCCACCACCAGCGTCCGGCGCGGATATCTTCGCCGGGCTTGATGGCGCGCGTGCAGGGCGCGCAGCCAATGCTGGGGAAGCCCTGGTCGTGCAGGGCGTTGTAGGGGACCTTGTTGGCCTTGACGTAGGCCCAGACGTCGTCGTTCGTCCAATCGACGAGCGGGTTGACCTTTAGCATGCCATTCCCCTCGTCCCACTCCACGGCCTCGGTCTCCGTGCGGGTGACGGACTGGTCGCGGCGCAGGCCCGTCATCCAGGCTTTGGCGTCGGAAAGGGCCCGCTTCAGCGGTTCCACCTTGCGGATGGCGCAGCACTCACGGCGGTTGTCGACGCTGTCGCGGAAGGAGTAGAACCCCTTCTCGCGCACCAGCAGCTCCACGGCGTCCCGCTTGGGGAACATCGTCTGGATGGGCACGTTGGCATACCTGACACGCACCCGCTCCATCACCTCATACGTCTCGTCGTGCAGACGGCCGGTGTCCAGGGTGAACAGCCGTATCTGCGGCGCTACCCTGGAGACGATATCGATGAGGACGACATCTTCGGCGCCGAAGCTGCTGGCCAGCTTGATCTCCGGGCCGAACGTCTCGCCCGCCCAGCGGGCGATCTCTTCGGCGGTCTTGCCGCGCAGGCGGTCGTTCAGCGCCTGCACGTCGTCCGCTGTGTACGTTCCTTTCGTCGCTTCCGTCACGTGTTCGCTACCTCCTGGCTTGGGCGAGGCATGCCTCGCCCCTACGATTTCATACCGAGCATTCGCCTTCGCCGCGGATCACCTGGAACAGCTCGTCCTTGCCCCAGTCCATGTAGGTGTCGATCTCCTCGTGGATGGGACCCACCTCCTTGAACTCATCGAGCAGAGGGTCGAAGCTCTTGGCGCCAACGCGGTCCACGAAGCTGACGAACTCCTCGCCGTCCTGACGCTCGTCCAGGTAGCGCTGGATGATCTTACGGATCGCCTGGGGCGTCTTCTTGGAAGGGACGCGGGCCACGCGCACACCGTACTTGCCGCCGCCGACGTATCCGCCGCCGCCCAGAAAGATGTCGAAGCAGGGGATCTCTGTGTTGTTGGCCTTGAAGGTCGACCCCTGCAGGCCGATGGCCGCCAGGTGGTGCTGGGCGCAGCCGTTGGGGCAGCCGCTGGCCTTGATGTGTATCTGCTGCACCAGCGGGTCGTCGATCCCCCAGGAGATGACGTCGTCGCGTATCGCCTGGCCGACGCCCTGAGATGAGGTGATGCCCATCTTGCAGGAGTCTGTGCCCGGGCAGGCTACGGTGTCGGCGATGAGACCAGCGTCGGGGTCGCCCAGGCCCAGCGCCTTCAGTTGCGCCTGCAGGGCGGGCAACGCTTCCTCGTGCACCCAGCGCAGCACCAGGTTCTGGTTCTGCTGGGTGCGGGCGTTGCCACCGCTGAAGCGGCGCATCACCTCTGCCAGGCCGCGGAACTGCTCCGGCGAGAGGTTGCCCAGAGGCACTGTCACCGTGACCGCCACGAAGCCCGGCTGGCGC
>JBGPMY010000219.1:0-3765 GCA_041487235.1 Dehalococcoidia bacterium | reverse complement strand
GGCTCGCCGATGAACACCGTGCGCGTCAGGTCTGACATGTAGCCGTTGAGGCTGACACCCATGTCGATGACGATGCCGTCGCCCTCCTTGACCACCTGGTCGCGCGGCTGGGCGTGCGGCATGGCGCCCCAGGGGCCGGCGGCGACGATCGTGGGGAATGACAGGCTCTCAGCGCCGTGTTCGCGGGCGTACTTCTCGATCTCCCAGGCCACCTGCTGCTCCGTCCAGCCGGGTTCGATGCGCTGTGAGACAGCGACAAAGGCCGCGTCGCCGACGTCGACGGCGTGCTGCAGCAGTTCAATCTCTTCCGGCTCCTTGATGGCGCGCCTCTCCTGGACGATGGGCGGCGCGGCGAGAAGCTTCGGCCGGTCGCCTTCCGGTATCTCGTCGACCGCCTTCTTTATCGCCTGGAGGCTGGCCACGGTCACGTCTCCGCCCTCGAAGCCGATCTGCTTACCGCTGAGGCCGGCCTCGCCGACGAGGCGCGCGAACCACTTCTCGATGCCGCCGGCCGTCTGAAAGACGGTGAAGCCGGGCGACTCGCGCCGCGCCTGCTCCACGTATCGGAAGTCGACGGCGATAAAGGCCTGGTCCCGCGTGATGAGCAGCCAGCCCATGGAGCCGGTGAAGCCCGACAGGTAGCGGCGATTGGCGGCGTAACTGTGGAAGATGTCTTCTCCCGGGGCGCCCACCAGGAAGGCGTCCAACCCCACCTCGGTCATCTTGGCCCGCAGGCGAGCGGGTCTGTCGGTCAAGGCCCGTCTTCCCTGAGCATGCCGACCAGGGAATCGAGCGCCGCAATGTAGCCGCGCCAGCCCAGGCCGCTGATCTGGCCGACGGCGATGTCTGCGATGACGGAGTGATGGCGGAACTCCTCGCGGGCGTAGATGTTGGAGATGTGCACCTCAAGCGTCGGCTTTCCGATCGCCTCAAAGACATCGCGAAGGGCCAGGCTGTAGTGGGTGAGGGCGCCGGGATTGATGATGACGCCGTCTGCGGCCGGGCCCTCCGCTTGGAGGAAGCCAAGTATTTCGCCCTCGGCGTTGGACTGGAAGCAACGCAGCTCGACACCCAGCTCCGTTGCCCGGCCAGAGACGCGGTCCTGGATGTCGTTCAGGGTAGTAGAGCCGTATATCTCCGGCTGGCGGGTCCCCAGGAGGTTCAGGTTGGGGCCGTTAACGAGAAGGATTCGCATTCGGTTTGTACCGGCGGGAGCGTCTGTGCGTCTCGCTGTAGAACGCCTGCAGGTACGCTTCTCGCTGCCTCTCCTCCGTGACGTGCGTGTATATCTGGGTCGTGGAGGCGCTGGTGTGGCCCAATAACTCCTGCACTACGCGCAGATCAGCGCCGCCGTCCAGCAGGTGCGTGGCGAAGGAGTGGCGCAGCAGGTGGGGATAGACGCGCTGATCCAGGCCGGCGCGCAGGGCGTGCCGGCGCACTATCTGCTCGATGGAGCGGCCCGAGAGGCGCGTGCCGCCACGGTTCACGAACAGGGCGTCGGTATCGCTCTTCGCCAGTTTGGGGCGTCCCTGCTTCAGGTAGCGGCGCAGCGCATCTTCCGCCGGGGCACCGAAAAGGACCATGCGTTCTTTGTTCCCCTTGCCCCGCACCAGCAGCGTGCGCTCAGCGAGGTCAAGATGCTCCAGGTCCAACCCCACGACCTCGCTCAGGCGAGCGCCGGCGGCGTACATTAGCTCCAGGATCGCGCGGTTGCGCAAGCCGTGCGGCGTGGATTCGTCCGCCGCCTCGATCAGCGCCGTAAGATGCTGCTTGGTGAGTATGGACGGCAGGCGCCGTTCGCGCTTGGGGGCGCTGACTCCTTCCAGGGGATTGGCCGCCAGTCTGCCTTCGCGGACCCAGAAGCGATAGAAGCCGCGAACGGTGCTGACGATGCGAATGATGCTGGCGTTGGTGACCCCCTTCCCCCTAAGGTGAGCCAGATAACTGCGAAACGTGTGCCGGTCTATCTGGAGCGGGTCTACGGCTAATGTCCCTTCCAGGTAAGATCCCCATTCCAGGAGATCGCTCCGGTAGTTGCGCAGCGTGTTGCGGGAGAGGTGCCCTTCGGCGAGGAGGTAGCGGAGGTAGGTGTCCAGAAGCTCTTTCATGGTCGGATGGTTTTGAGGCCGTAGGCCCCGGTCATGACACCGCCGACGGCTCCGGCGCCGCCGTGCCATCCTCGGCCTCGCCGCGCCACTGGCAGGCGGTGCATTTAGCCCTGCCATCACGCTCAGCCGTAATCAGACCGCCGCATTGCGGGCAGGGCTGCGCCAGAGGGCGAGTCCAGGTCGTGAAATCGCACTTCGGGTAGTTGGAGCAGCCGTAGAAGCTCCGGCCCTTGCGCGAACGGCGCTCCAGCATGTCCCCGCCATCGCGCGGGCAACTAACGCCGGTCTTGGCGATGATGGGTTTGCGGCCCTTGCATTCAGGGTAGCGGCTGCAGGCCAGGAACTTGCCGAACCGGCCCGAGCGAATCACCATGGGGGACGAGCACTCGGGGCACTTCTCGTCCGTCTCCTGCGGCGGCTCTTGCTCTTCGCCCTCCAGGGGCCGGGTGCCTTTGCATTCCGGGAAGCCAGTGCAGGCCAGAAAGCGACCGCGCCGGCCCCAGCGGATGACCATGGGCCTGCCGCACTCCAGGCACTGCTCCGTCGTCGCCTGCACCTGCTTGGGGGCTGCTTCGGCGGCCTTGAGCGCCTGCTCAAGCGGGTTGTAGAACTGCTCGACGACCGGTTGCCAACGTCGCTCCCCGCTGGCGATCTCATCGAGCTCGTCCTCCATGCCGGCTGTGAAGCCGACGTCGACGAAGTCGGGGAAATGCTCCACCAGGAGGTCGTTTACAACCAGCCCGAGGTCCGTGGGCTTCAAGCTGCGCCCGTCCTTTTCTACGTAGCCGCGATCCTGAATGGTGGACATGGTGGGGGCGTAAGTGCTGGGCCGCCCGATCCCCTTCTCTTCCAGCGCCTTGACTAGTGTGGCCTCCGTATAGCGCGGCGCTGGTTCGGTAAAGCGCTGCTCTGGGTAGAGCTGGATCAGGCCCAACGCGTCTCCCTGAGCCAGTTCCGGCAGCGGGTTGGTGCCCAGGTTCTCTTCGTCGCCGTCGTCCCGGCCCTCTTCGTAGACCTGGCGGAAACCGGGGAAGCGCAGCTGCGTGTTTAGGGCCCGCAAGAGGTAAGTATCACGGCCGGAGGAGGGCTTCCCCTCGATGTCTACGGTCGTCACGTCGAACAGGGCGTCGGCCATCTGACTGGAGACCATGCGCTGCCAGATGAGGTTGTAGAGGCGGTATTGGTCGCCGTTCAGGAAGCGTCGCACGGCGTCCGGCTCGCGTCGCACGGCCGTCGGTCTTATCGCTTCGTGGGCTTCCTGCGCGCCCTTCACTTTCTTGCGGTATTCGCGGGCGGCGGCCGGCAGGAACTGGCGTCCGTAGCGGTCGCCGATGTAAGCGCGCGTCTCCCGCACCGCTGACGCGGCAACGGTGGTGGAATCGGTTCGCATATAAGTGATGAGGCCGACTTCGCCCTCAGGACCAAGCGGAAGGCCCTCGTAGAGCTGCTGCGCGACCACCATTGTGCGCTTGGCGGAGAAGCCGAGGCGTCGAGACGCATCCTGCTGGAGGGTGCTGGTAATGAAGGGGGCTGCAGGACGGCGCGCTTGCGCCTTCGTTTGCACGCTCTGCGCCTGGTAGGACGAATCGCGGAGCGCCGCCAGCAGTCGCTGGGCCTCGGTCTCGTTGGGGATATCGAGTTTCTGTTGCCTGGCGGC
>JBGPMY010000218.1:0-3766 GCA_041487235.1 Dehalococcoidia bacterium | reverse complement strand
CCCCTCGCTGTCCTCGATCAGCCGCCCGTCCTTCTCGCGGTAACCTACGAGCTCGCCGTCGACGTAGATATAGCCGATCTCCAGCCGCTCCAGGTGGTTGATACAGCGCAGCAGGGTGCTCTTGCCGGAGCCGCTGGGGCCGACGATGACGACCACCTCGCCCCGCGCCACGTCCATGCTGATGCCGCGCAGCACCTCCAGCTTCCCGAAGCGCTTGCGGACGTCGATGCAGCGGAGCATGGCCACGTCCATAGCCTCACCATTCTATGTCGTGCGCTGCTCAGATGCCGCGCCGACCGCCCATGATTGTTACGGCGCGCGAGAACAGCGTTTCCGGACGCTCCCTCTCCCCGGCGGCGAGCACTCGCTCTATCTCCGCCTGCGCCAGGCTGAAGCCAGTCACCACCACCAGGTACCAGAAGGCGGCCACTGTGTACAGCTCCATCACTTTGAAGCTTTCGGCGGCCTGAATCTTGGCCGCGTTCAGAAGCTCCACGACGCCGATGGCGAAGGCCAGCGAGGTGTTCTTCAGCATGGCGATGAACTCGTTGCCGGTGGGCGGCACCATCACCCGGAACGCCTGGGGCAGTATTATGCGGCGCATGGCCTGGAGGTTGGTCATCCCCAGCGACTTGGCGGCGTCCATCTGCCCCGGCTCCACCGAGCGGATTCCCGCCCGCACGATCTCCGCCATGTAGGCCGCCTCGTTCAACCCGAAGGTGAGGATCGCCACCCGGAAACGGGTCCAATTGTCGCGAAACGTGTCGTCCTCTATTAGCTGGCGCAGTCCGAAATACATGATCAGTAACTGCAGCACCACCGGCGTGGCGCGCCAGAACCAGACGTAAAGGCCGGAGAACCCGCCTGCCACCACGCCACGGGATACTCGCATCACACCCAGCACCACGCCCAGAACGATGCCGAGCAGCATGGAGAAAGAGGCGATGATGAGCGTCTCGCGCAGCGCTCTCAGGATGATCGGGTCGAACAGGAAGTCGCCTACGGTGCCGAAGTCAAAGCGGACAGCCAGCAACACGGACATGGCTTCAACGTGTTTCAAGCAAAGCACGGCCCCCAGGGCTGCTTGACCCCGAGGGCCGTCTGCCAGGCTCGATGGCCGGCGGCGCTATTGCAGCGCCGTTAACTCCAGGTTCCACTTCTTCAGGAGATCCGCGTACTTACCGCTGTCCTTGACCTGTTTCAGGGCCTTCTCCAGGACAGACTTCAACTCTATGGACTCCTTGCGAACGCCGATGCCGTAGGGCGCCGGGTCCGCCTGCTCGCTCAGCAGCTGCACCAGCGCCCCAGACGACTTCTGGGCATCCAGCAACGCGACCGGGTAGTCCGCCAGCTCGGCCTCGGCGCCGCCCGTACGCAAGTCCTCGACGGCCAGCGGGTTGGTGTCGAACGTGACGACGTTGATGGCCTTCTGGCACTTCGCGTTCTGACTGTTCAGCATGTCCACCTGAATGGTGCCCACCTGGACCGACACGGTGAGCCCGCACAGATCAGCCAGGGCCTTGACGGCCTTGGGGTTGCCCTTCGCCACCAGTATCCCCGTTCCCACGTTCAGGTAAGGCACGAAGTCGATCTCCAGCTTGCGCTTGTCGGTGATCGTCATGGCGGACATGACGGCGTCGAACTCCTTGGTCTGCAGGGCGGGAATGAGGCCGTCAAAGCCGCTGTTGACGAACTGCGCCTTAACGCCCAGCGCATCAGCCATGGCGTTGGCCAGATCCACGTCCATTCCGTCAGGCGTCTCCGTCCCTTCCTTGATGAACTCGATGGGCGCGTAGGAGATGTCGGATCCGATGAGGAGCTTGCCGTCCGCCAGCTCCGGCACCTTGGAGATATCGATCTTCGCCGCTGTGGCGTGCGGCGCCTGGGTGGCGGCCGGCGAGCCGCCGGGGCTCTTCGTCGCCGCTGTCTCCCCGTCGTCCCCGCAGGCCGCCAGCAGGACGAGCGTGAGGGCTGCGAGGACCCCAAGCAAGAAGAACGGTCTCATGAGGCCGCGTATTCGCATAGTGACCCTCCTTTGGATTGACGATGACCGCGGATGCCCTCTCAGTCGCGATTATAGGCCCGCGTGATGGCCGCTGGAAAGTCCTGCAAGCCCTCTGACCCTCTGACCCTCTGACCCTCTGACCCTCTGACCCTCTGACCCTCTGACCCTCTGACCCTCTGACCTTTGACCCCTTGGCCCTTTGACCCCTTGGCCCCATCGTGCTACGCTCGCCTTCGCTTATGACCACGAAGGACTCGAACTACCCCGTAATCGTCGGCGTCGGACAGCTGACCAACCGCTCCGACAGCCTCGACGACGCCATCGAGCCGGTGGAGATGATGGCCCGCGTCGCCCGCGCCGCCGAGGCCGACGCCGGCGTCGAAGGGCTGCTGGCCAAGCTCGATTCTGTGCAGGTCGTCAACATCATCTCTTGGCCGTACCCCGATGCGCCGGGGATGCTGGCGCAGCGTATCGGCGCCCGGCCGGCCCAAAAGCTATATTCGGCCGTGGGCGGCGAGACGCCGCAGCGCTTAATCAACGAGACGGCGCAGGCCATCAGCGAAGGGCGCAGCCGCATCGCCCTACTGGCCGGCGCCGAAGCAATGAACTCCCGCCGCCTGGCGCGCCAGCAGGACCAGCAGCTGCCTTGGCCGGTGCGCGGCAACCCGGAGCACGTAACCGGCGACACTCGAACCGGCTTCACGGAGGTCGAGGCCCGGCACGGGGCGACGATGCCCATCCGCGTCTACCCCCTGTTCGAGAACGCTATCCGCGCCCACCTGGGGCTGGGCATCGAAGAGCACCAGCGGAGGCTCGGAGAGCTGTGCTCGCGCTTGGCCGGCGTCGCCGCCGGCAACCCTTACGCCTGGTTCCAGGAGGCGCGAACGCCGGAAGAGATCACGACGGTCGGCCCACGCAACCGCATGGTCTGCTTCCCCTACCCGAAGCTGATGAACGCCATCATGCAGACAGACCAGTCGGCCGCCGTCATCATGACCGGATCGGCCACCGCCCGCGAGCTGGGCATCCCAGAGGAGCGCTGGGTCTACCTCTGGGGTTGCGGCGACGCCGTGGACAAGTGGTACATGAGCGATCGCGTCAACTACTACGAATCGCCGGCTATTCGCGCGGCAACCCAGCGGGCGCTGGGCATGGCTCGTGTTACCGCCGACGATGTGGCCTTCTTCGACCTCTACTCCTGCTTCCCCTCGGCGGTCCAGCTGGCGCTGGACGCCCTAGGCATGCAGCCGGACGACCCACGACCCTTGACGGTCACCGGTGGTCTGCCTTACGCCGGCGGGCCCGGCAACAACTACGTGATGCACTCCGTAGCCACCACGGCGCAGCGCCTGCGCCAGCGCCCGGACGAGTTGGCGCTGGTCACCGGCCTGGGCTGGTTCGCCACCAAGCACTCGGCCGGCGTCTATAGCGGACGTCCGCCAACAGGGACCTGGCATCGCACGGACCCTGGCGTCGATCAAGCGCGCGTGGACGCCATGGACAGCCCGCCGTCCATCGACGAGCCCGACGGCCCGGCGGCCGTGGAGACGTATACTGTTGTATTCAGCCGCGAAGGGGAGCCGGAGCAAGGGATCGTCATCGGCCGTCTTGAGGACGGCTCCAAGCGCCGGTTCTTCGCCAACACGGACCCGGATCGGGAGCTTCTGTGGGCGATGACGCGCGAGGAGTTCGTCGGACGCCGTGGCCGCGTCGCCCACGACGCCGCCACCGGCAAGAACATCTTCTCCCCGGAATGAGCTG
>JBGPMY010000217.1:0-3820 GCA_041487235.1 Dehalococcoidia bacterium | reverse complement strand
TCGCGAACCGCCCCTACGCAGGCGCTGGCGCAGACGCATCCCTCGACCCGTAGACCGGCGGGCGGGAACCGCCCCTATCACCTGTCTCGTGTCTCCTGTCTCCTCAGCAAGCGTGGAGGCCTCCCGCGCAGATGTGGGAGGCCTCCGATGGCCCGAGGGCAGACAGACGTATTCTATTGTCCGGCGGATGTCTTGTCCTTCATCGGCGCGCCGGCACGGATCAGGCCGTCCAGCGTCCCCATCATCGTGTAGCTGGCGCCGTACTTGCCGGTGACCGTGATTTCCGTCGCGCCGTCAGCGATAGCGAACGTGGCGGAGTAGCGCACCTGCACTCGCTTGCCGTCCGGCCGGAACAGCCCGCCGCCGCCGGTGACGCTGATCACGCCGTTCTCGACAGACAGCGTCCGCACGCCGCCGTTGTAGTAGCCGTACTCCTCGGAGAAGAAGCGGAAGTTGCCGCCCGCCTTGCCGTCGCGAATGGCCGCGTGCAGGTCTACCGTGGCGGTCCCGCCATCGTCCTCGGTTAGCTTGCCGATGGCGACCGCCACGAGCGATGGCTGCGCCCGTTTGGCCTGCGACGGCCCGGCGGAGGCGCCCTGCGGCTGGGAAACGCCGGTGCTGGCCGACGAGCTATCGCCGAACGCCGCGATCGCCGCGAAGGCGCTGAGCCCAACGATGATCGCCGCTGCTCCGATGCTGATGATCCTTTTCATGACCCACTCTCCTTGTCTATTGCTTGTCTTGCCTTTGATACCAACCTAACGCGCACGCGTTAAAGGGCCATTAACGCCGCATTAGAATCCCTTATGGCTGGCAGAAATTACTCGGCCCAATGCAAAATCGGCGGCTCTGACCATTGACACTCACCAGCCCGTCTATCTAGAATCGCAGCAAGTGAATAGTTAGCGCCGAATCCTTCCTCGGAAGGACCGGGGGAACCAAAACTGGGGTGAAGCCGCGTAAGGCGACGGGGCCACTTTCCGGCCCTAACCCGTCAGCTAACCTCGCAGGCGTGGGAAAGGTCGATTCGTGATTCGGGTCGACCGTTTTTTGTGCCCGAATCGCGGAAAAGCCTGACCGCCATAAGGGGAGGAAAGCGATCGAGCCCAAGAGGCCCCTGGTTGTCGTAAGTCACTTCTCCGGAGGACCGCTTGGCATCGATGTCAGCCCCGCCATCGTCGGCTTATTCCAACCTGCCAACCCTGGTAGGGCAGCCATCGCGACGATCTCTCGCACTCCCATCCCAAGCGCCGCAAGCGCCGAACTTGCAACCCTCATCCTCGATCATCCCCCTCTGCGCCGAGAGCGGGCGCTCCCCGCCCTCCCCCGCATCTTCCCTCGGCGGCGCTACCTCTCCAAACGGCTGCTGGAGTGCCTTCCGGCGACCATCGCCTTCACCGTAATCAGCTCCCTCATCTGGGGGCCGTTGCTGGCCCCCGTACCCTTCGCCATCTTCCTTCTCAGCTTCCACGCCTACTGGCTCTGGCGCGCCCAGATGACCGGGATTCACGCCTTCAAGGGATACCGCCTACTGCGCCGCTACAAGACGGCGAACTGGCGCGAACGCTTCGAGCGAGAGAAGGGCCTAGGCGCCCGCTGCCTGGAGTGGGAGAGTATCCGGCACATCGTCATCATCCCTAACTACACAGAGAGCGCCGATAAGCTACGCATGGGCCTGGACTCGCTGGCCAACTGCGAGGAGCCCTCCAGGATTATCGCGGTGCTTGCCATGGAGGAGCGCGAGGGCGAGGACGGGCGGCAGAAGGCGGCGCTACTTTCAGCAGAATACGAAGGCCGTATCGGCAGGGTCATCGCCACATTCCACCCCTGGGGCGTTCAAGGCGAAGTGGCGGGAAAGGCCTCCAACGAGAACTGGGCGGCCCGCCGCGCCAAGGAGCTCCTGGTCGACCGGGAAGGCGGGGACGTCGACCTGCTGACGATCACCAGTTGCGACGTCGACACCGTCTTCGACCGCAAGTACTTCTCCTGCCTCTCGTACAACTTCGCCACCCATCCCGACCGCTACCGGCGGTTCTGGCAGGGCCCCATCTTCTACTACAACAATATCTGGCACGTGCCGGCGCCCGCCCGTCTGCCCCACGCCCTGGCCGGCCTCAACCACCTGGGCCGGCTCTCCCGCGGCTTCCTGCGCATGAACTTCCCGCAGTCCACCTACAGCCTGAGCCTGCGCATGGCCCATGAGGTCGACTATTGGGACCCGGACGTCATCCCGGAAGACTGGCATATGTTCCTGAAGTGCTTCTATCAGCTGGGCGGCGAAGTGGACGTGGAGACGATGTACACGCCCATCTACATGGACGGAATCCGCTCTCGGACGTATCTGGGCACCTTCGTCAACTACTTCCAGCAGGCGCGGCGGCACGCCTGGGGCTGTACGGACATCCCTTACGCCGTTCAGCAGGTCTTTGACCACCCGGAGATCCCGACTATGGCGCGCCTGCGCCGCCTCTGGGCTCTGTGCGAAAGCCACATGCTGTGGTCCACCCAGTGGTTCCTGGTGACGCTGGGCCGCGTGCTGCCGTTCTTCCTGGTGTCCATAGGTCTGGTGGAGATGCCGGCGTGGTTCCCCATCATCTCTAAGTGGCTGCTCGCACCGTGCGCCGGCACCCTCATCCTGCTGATCACTCTGGACACCATCATGCGACCCTCACGGCCGCCGGAGTTCCGCTGGTGGCACTTCCCCTTCCAGTACGCCCAGTGGTTCCTGATGGCAGTCATCACCCTATTCTCCTCGGCCCTCCCGGCGCTGGACGCCCAGGTGCGGCTGGCGCTGGGCAAGCGTCTCGAATACAAGGTCACCGAAAAGGCCTAGCGCAGCGCCCGGCAACCGAAGCAATCCGCAGCCGCTACTCGTAACGGGCTGGCACCGATCGGCCGATAGCCACGTGTCCCAGTTCCAGAGCGCCATCGTCTACTGCCGGCAGTTCACGGTGGCCTTCGCCCTCGCGCCCCTAAGCGCGGCTTGAGGTCGCTCCCTCTGTCCTTTGTCAGCTGTCAACTCACACGAGCGGGCGGCCCGAGACTCACGCCGTCAGCCGCATATCAAGCCACTTCGACTATCAGCCTAATAGAGTCGCGGGCTAACCTTCCTTCTTGGCAGCCCCTTCGGCCTTGCTCCGGGCAGGCTCTGCGGGCCGCTTCAGAATGAAGTAGCTCGTCTCCATGCGGATCAGCGGGTGCACCGCGGCGACCTCCCAGCCCTCCTGTCCCAGGGCGTCCAGGTAGCGCGTGACGAAGCCGGTGCGGTGCTCCCCCTGCTGCCGAATGAACTCCACTCCTTCGGAGGAGATCCTCCCCCGAAAGTCTACGTACGCGATCTTGTACTCCCAAGCTGCCATTCTTTTCGCCTCCTTCTGCGGCGAACCGGCGGGAGCCTGGAGACCGCCCGCTCACAATCTATTATCCCGCAGTTGGCGCGACCCTGCCTGAACGGCACGTTTAGAGGGCCATTCGCGCCGTGCCTGCCGGCAGGCAGGAACGGCCTCTACGGGCGGCGTCAGCCTCGTCTCCCGTTCAACAGGGGCAGGTGGTATGCTGTCCGGCGTGAACGTCCTGCGGACACCGGAGGAACGCTTCGCGGACCTGCCCGATTTCCCCTTCGCGCCCCACTATGTGGAGGTCACTGACGGGGATGGCGGCAGCCTGCGCGTCCACTACATCGACGAGGGGCCTCGCGACGACGGTACGGTGCTGCTGATGCACGGCGAGCCTTCCTGGTGCTACCTCTACCGCAAGATGATCCCGCCGCTGGTGTCGGCCGGACATCGAGCGGTGGCGCCGGACCTTGTGGGCTTCGGAC
>JBGPMY010000216.1:0-3824 GCA_041487235.1 Dehalococcoidia bacterium | reverse complement strand
TCCCCGCACCTCTTCTTCGGCGTAGGAATCAATGAGCAGGGTCAGGAAGCAGCGGTCGACGCCCATCGCCGGCTCGATCACGTAGGGGACGATGTGTTCGCCGCTGGCCTCGTCGAAGTACTGGAGGGTGCGGCCCGCCCACTCGGCGTGCTGGCGCAGGTCGAAGTCTGTGCGGTTGGCGATACCCTCGATCTCGGCGAAGCCGGCGAAGGGGAAGTCGTACTCAATGTCCACGGTGCGCTTCGAGTAGTGTGAGAGCTCCTCTTTGGGGTGCTCGCGCAGCTTCAGGTTCTCCTTGCGCACGCCCAGTCCCAGCCACCAGTTGAAACGGTCCTCTATCCAGCGGTCGTGCCACTCTTCGTCCGTGCCGGGCATGACGAAGAACTCCATCTCCATCTGCTCGAACTCACGGTCACGGAAGATGAAGTTGCCGGGCGTGATCTCGTTGCGGAAGGAGCGGCCGATCTGGGCGATGCCGAAGGGCAGCTTGCGGCGGGTGGTAGTCAGCACGTTGTCGAAGTTCACGAACATCCCCTGCGCCGTCTCCGGGCGCAAGTAGACGATCGACGCCTCATCCTCGACAGGTCCCACGAACGACTTGAACATGAGGTTGAACATGCGCGGGTCCGTCAGCTCGCCGCCGCACTCGGGACAGCTGTAGCCGCTGGTATCGACCTTGTGGCCGTGGACGCTCTCCGCCTCGTGCTTGTGCTCCACAAGCTCATCGGCGCGGAAGCGGCGCTTGCAGGACTTGCAGTCCACCATGGGGTCGGCGAAGGTCTCCACGTGGCCGCTGGCCTGCCAGACGCGAGGGTTCATGATGATGGACGTCTCGATGCCCACGACATCGTCGCGCTCCTGTACCGTGGCCTTCCACCAGGCGCGCTTGATGTTGTTCTTCAGCTCGACGCCCAGCGGCCCGTAGTCCCAGAAGCCGCCTATGCCGCCGTATATCTCGCTGCTCTGGAAGACGAAGCCCCGTCGCTTGCACAGGGAGACGAACGTCTCCATGGATTGCTTGCTCATGTGCGTACCTGACTCAACGGAGGTGTTCTGGGCTTGGGTAAGATGCAAGTTAGCAGCTTGGCGGCGTGTGCGTCAAAAAAAGGAGTCGCTACCCCAGCATGAATGCTGGGGCCTGCGAGTCGTCGGTCCTTTCCTTGACACCCTCTATATGCCATTGCTAGTATCGGCGCGGAAGATGAGTTAGCGTTGATACGGTCCCACCAATAGGTCGGCGCGAACGTGTTGGAGGTGGGTTATGCGTTTTGTCCTCGGACTACTGTTGGGAATCGCCCTGGGCGTCGGCGTCGGGCTGATCGTTGCCCCGCAGCCGGGCAGCGAGACGCGGCGTGCGCTGCAGAACCGGGTGCGGCGTGACGGCGACGAGAGCGAAGAAGAGATATAGGGTCGGCTCAGAGTAGAGCGGGTAGCGGAGCCGGAGGCAGTTGCAGCAGGAGGACCAGAAGCTTCTCGTCGTCATTGCGTCTGACGACGATGCGGACACGCTCATCCGCAGGCTGGTGGAGAGAGGGTATCCCGCCACCAAGGTCAGCAGCACCGGCGGCTTCCTGAGGCGGGGCAGCGCCACGATCCTCTCCGGCGTGAACGCTGAGGACGTCGATAACGTCCTCGCCATCATCCGCAGCGAATGCCGGGCGCGCACGGAGCTGGTGCCGGTGCAGGCGCTGCCGTTCCCCGGGAGCGTCTTCTCGGGAGAGCCAACCCAGGTACGCGTGGGCGGGGCCATCGTCTTTGTGCTTCCGGTGGAGCGGTTCGAGAAGACGTAGGGCGGGCGCGGGATCTGCCAGCCGGGCGAGATGCCTAGGGCTTCTTCGCCGGGATCGATCCCACGAACTTCAGCCCTTGCTCGACCCACCACTTCAGCTCTTCCCCAGTGGCGCAGCCCCCTGGACCGACGAATACCATTCCCCGCATCGGCCGGCCGGTGAAGTCCATTGGGCGGGCATGAGGTCGTGCCAGGGCTCCTTCGTGGGCTTCGGCTCCCACTCGGACCATGAGGTCGTCCCTGGCAACGCCGCAAAACATGTTGCCGTGGCGCATGAACGCCAGGCCCCCGAACATCTTCTTCTCGTCCACCCCCGGGTGGCCCTTCAGGAGTCCGCGAATACGCTCGGCCAACCTCTCGTCGTAAGCCAACTGAGTGCCCTCTACGGAATGAACAGCGGCGCCATCACCAGGGTGATGGTGCTAAGCAGCTTGATCAGCACGTGCAGCGACGGACCGGCGGTATCCTTGAAGGGATCGCCCACGGTGTCGCCGACGACGGCGGCTTTGTGCGCCTCCGTGCCCTTGCCCAGCGTCTCCATCGTCCCTGAGTTCTCGGACATCACCTGCAGATGGCCCGCTTCGATGTATTTCTTGGCGTTGTCCCAGGCGCCGCCCACGTTGTTGAAGAAGGTGGCCAGGATGATGCCGGCGATCGTGCCCACCATGACCAGACCGGAAACGGCCAGCCAGCCGGACGGGTCATCGATGGTTCTCCCTCCGAACACCAACTCCTCACTGCGGGCGAAGCGGAAGATGAGGCCCACCGCCACGGGCGTGCCGACGGCCAGGAGCCCCGGCGCGATCATCTGCCGCAGGGCGGCGCGCGCGGTGATGTCCACAGCCCGCGCGTAATCGGGCCGGGAGGTGCCGGCCATGATGCCCGGGTCCTCGCGGAACTGGCGGCGCACCTCTTCGATGATGCTGCCGGCGGCGTTGCCCACGGCGCGGATGGCCAGGGATGAGAAGACGAAGACGAGCATGACTCCCAGCAGCCCGCCTACGAACACGTCCACGTTGGAGAGGTCGATAGGCAGCTGCGCGTTCAAGGGGATGTCCAGCCGCTCCTTGACCTTGTCCAGGTAAGCGCTGAACAGCAGGAAAGCGGCAAGTCCGGCGGAGGCCACCGCGTAACCCTTGGTCAGCGCCTTGGTCGTGTTGCCTACGGCGTCCAGGGAATCCGTGATGTGGCGGGCTTCCTCCGGCGCTCCGGCCATCTGCGTGATGCCGCCAGCGTTGTCTGTGATGGGCCCGAACGTGTCCATGGACAGGATGTAGGCCGCTGACATCAGCATCCCCATGGTGGCCACGGCCGTCCCGAAGACGCCGGTGGTGAAGCCGCCGACGCCCGGAATGTCAGCCTTCGATCCCAGCACGAAGGAGCTGACCAGCGCCAGCCCGATGGTGATGGCCGTGGCGGCGGTGGTCTCCAGCCCCACGGAGGTGCCGATGATGATGTTGGTGGCGGGCCCCGTTCGGGAGGCGTTGGCGATGTCCTTCACCGGCCTCCAGCTCCCCGACGTGTAGTACTGCGTGATGTATACGAAGGCGATCCCCGTGGCTATGCCGACGAGGCCGCAGAAGAAGAACCAGTACCACTGGTCGCCCAGCATAACCCTGGTGGCGATGAACAGGCCGATTACGGAGAGCACGGACACGATGTAGTAGCCGAAGTTGAGCGGGGTCATGGGGTCCTGCTTGCCGTCATCCCTGGCGAAGAACGGCACGGAGGTGAGGCCGGCGATGGTGGCGAAGATACCGAAAGAGCGCAGGACCAGTGGGAAGACCACCCACTGCAGGTCGCCTGTGACGGTGTAGATCGCCACGCCCAGGATCATGGCGCCGATGTTCTCCGCCGACATCGATTCAAAGAGGTCCGCGCCACGGCCGGCGCAGTCGCCCACGTTGTCGCCGACGAGGTCCGCCACCACCGCCGCATTGCGGGGATCGTCCTCCGGGATGCCCGCCTCGACCTTGCCGACCAGGTCGGCACCGACGTCAGCGGCCTTGGTGTAGATCCCGCCGCCGAGCTGGGC
>JBGPMY010000215.1:0-3830 GCA_041487235.1 Dehalococcoidia bacterium | reverse complement strand
GAGCTCGCCCAGCTGTCGCCCGGCGACTTCCTATCGCTGCTCGTCGAGGAGCTGGAGATGAAGCTCCTGGTTGTGGGCCCCGATTTCGCCCTCGGACGCAACCGCGCGGGGACGATCGGCGTCATGCGCCAGGTGGGCGAATCCCTCGGCTTCCGGGTGGAGGTGGCGCCTCTGTTGACAGAGGACAGCGAGAAGGTGGGTTCCAGCTCCGTCCGCCAGTCCCTGGCCGCCGGCGACGTGGAGCGCGTGGCGTTGCTACTGGGCCGCCCGTTCTCGTTGCGAGGGCCTGTCGTCGCCGGCGAGCGACGAGGCCGCACCCTGGGCTTCCCCACGGCGAACATCGCCATCGGCCTGGACCACGCGCTGCCTGCCTACGGCCTCTACGTCACCCGGGCCTACGTCCGCGAGAGCGCCCATGACTCCTGCACGAACATCGGCATCCGGCCCCAGTTCGATGTCGGCCCCCGGCCGACCGTCGAGACGTTCATCCTCGATTTCGATGAAGATGTCTACGGCCAGGAGCTGCGCATCGATCTCCTTCGCCGCCTGCGCAGCGAGATGCGCTTCGAGAGCGTCGACGAGCTCATCGCCCAGATGCACCGCGACATAGCGCAGACGCGGGAGTACTTCCGTGAGCGCGGGTAGCAAGTCCGTCTGCGCCGAGCGGAGCCGACGGGCCCGGCCGGGCGAAGCCGAAAGATCGAATCCTTCCGCCCATGCGACCAGACGCCCGTTCGCGCTGAGCCTGTCGAAGCGCTCCGCCTGGCGTCGGTCACCCCTCTCCCGCGCATGGGAGAGGGGCCGGGGGTGAGGGCCACCTCCGATGACCGCCGCTAAGGCCCGCATCCCCAGCGACGAAGAGCTGGCGCATCTAACCACCCGCGCCGTCGCCGAAATCGTCCCTTACCAGGAGTTCGTGGACGGGTTGCGTTCGGGCCGGCCCTTGCGCCTCAAGCAGGGGTTTGACCCCACGCGCCCCGTCATCACCCTGGGCTGGGCCGTGGGCATGCGCAAGCTGCGCCGTCTGCAGAACCTTGGCCACACCGTCGTCGTCGTCATCGGCGACTGGACCGCCCGCATCGGCGATCCCTCCGGCAAGTCGGAGACGCGCCCCATGCTCAGCGAGGAAGAGGTGAAGGCCAACTCCGACGCCATCCTGCGCCAGTTCTACAAGGTCCTCGATCCCGATCGCACCGAGATCCGCCGGCAGTCCGAGTGGTTCGACGCCTTCACGCTCACCGATATCGTCCGCCTGGCCGCCCGCTTCACCGTGGCCCAGATGCTGCAGCGCGACGACTTCGCGCAGCGCTTCCAGGAGCACGCCGCCATCGGCGTCCATGAGCTGCTCTACCCGCTCCTTCAGGGATACGACTCCGTCGCCATTCAGGCAGACGTGGAGTTCGGCGGCACGGACCAGAAGTTCAACAATCTCCTGGGCCGGGAGCTGCAGCGAATGATGGGCCAGAAGGCTGGGCCGGCCGGCCAGGGCCAAGCCGTCTTCCTGGTGCCGTTGCTCGTCGGGCTGGACGGCAGCAAGAAGATGAGCCAGTCCCTGGGCAACTACATCGCCATCGACGACCCGCCCCACGAGATGTACGGCAAGCTGATGTCCATCCCCGATTCGCTCATGCTCGACTACTTCGAGCTGCTGACGGACGTCCCGGACGAGGAGCTGGCGTTCATCCGCAAGTCCATCGACGAGCGCAGCGCCAACCCCATGGAGCACAAGATGCGTCTGGCCCGCGAAATCGTCGCCCAGTTCCACACCGAGCTGGCGGCGAAGGACGCGGAGTCGGAGTTCGAGCGGGTGTTCAGAAAACGCGAACTTCCTGCGCCCAAGATCCTCACGAAGGGGGAGCTACACCTCAGGGGCCTGGGTGAAGAGAAGAGCGAGGATACACTGCGGCTGGCGAGCGCCACAATAGCATTGCCTGGGGGCGAGTACCCGCTGGCGAAGATCATCCATCAGTCGCAGCTGGCGCCCAGCGCGACTGAAGCTCGGCGACTAATAGAGCAGGGCGCGGTTGAGATTAACGGCGAGCGGGTGACAGACCAGACGGCAAATCTCGAACCCGGGGACATCATCCGCGTGGGCAAGCACCGCTTCCTGCGCATCGTGGACGCGGACAAGGACCGGTCAACGGATGGATAACGGATTAGTGGGCGGGTAGCAGGCCTTTGACCCGGTCCGCCGCCACCAATTTAACAGAATAGCAGCGGTAGCGGCGTAGCATATGCTACGCCCCTACTCGATCCGTTTATCCGTTCCCTATCCGTTGACAGGCTGATACACTTGCTCCCAAATGCCAGATGACCTGCCGGAAGACCTCCTCGCCGCTGTCAATGAACAGGCCGCTGCCCGCGTGGCCATGAACGTCCAGGGCTACGCCCGGCACCTCACCCCCGCCGCCATCGACTCCCTGCGCGGCTCCTTCCGCGGCCTCCCGCCGCGCGTCTCCGGCTACGACATCGCGTCGCAGCAGTCACTCGGCGCCGACCACGCCATCGATGTCCGCTACTCCGCGCGCAGCGATTCCTTCATCGTGCGCAGCCGCTGGACGAAACAGGGAGAGCGATGGATGGTGGCCCACGCCGAGCGCCTATGGGCGGAGGGCGAACCGCGCCCCGGCTTCCTCTCACGGCTCCTCGCTGCAGTTCTGGGTCTCTTCGCCCGCTCGCGCAGGCCTCAGCAGCGCCCTTGACCGTAGGGGCGACCTTTGCGGCCGCCCGCCGTACAAGCGCGGACTCGCCTTTGGCTAGCCGGCCTCTGCGACAGCCGCCGCTTGGTCCTCATCTCGGTCCAGGAGACTTGCGCTGGCCAGCAGCACCGACGCCAGCCCGGCGATGATCAAGCCCACGCCCAGCGGCGAAAACGCGAACGCCTCGTCCCTCGCTTCCAGGATGTGGGCCACGTGCAAAAAGCTGGCGAAGCCGGCCACCGCGCCGCACCCGAACTGCGCCACGCGTACCAGCTCCCACGGGATCCTCTTTGTCAGCGCCACCGCCGCCAGGGCCATCGCTATCAGCCCGGCGCCCAGGGTGAACTGGCCTGGCTCCAGGGTCACGCCCGGGTCATGCCCGCCGCCCGCCAGGCCCCATGGCAGCAGCGCTCCCAGGACGACTAGCGCTCCCAGGGGCAGGTACACCCAGGGCAGCGGCAGCCGGTAGTCCCTGGTCTTCAGCTCCCCGCTCAGCGCCGGGAACGCCTTCTCGTAGCCGGGAACGTGACGCAAGATCGCCCAGCCCGCCGGCACAACGGCGGCCGCCAGCAACAACTTGGCGGAGTCCCCCAACACGAACGGGTACAGGCCGAACTCGAACGCCTTGCCCGGGAAGTGGTGGTCCAGCCAGATCAGCCCCGGAACGTACAGGGTGATGTTGCCGATCATCATCGCGATTGTGGCCGTCAGCGGGTTGCGATCGAACCCCCGCTCCGTGAGCCAGCCGACGATGTACGCCGCCAGAACGAAGCCGACGATGTATCCCCCCGTTGGCCCGGAGATAATCTCCCACCCCGATGTCCCGTCTGAGAACACTTTGAACCCTTCGCTCTCGTTGCCCCATAGCACGCCGAAGGCGCCCTCGGCCATGTACAGGAGTAGCGTTGCGGCGCCCAGCCGCGACCCCAGCAGTCCGCCGACGGTGAGCACCGCGAACGTCTGGCCGGTGATGGGCACGGGCGTGAACGGCAGGTGAATCCTGACCTGCGCGCAGATCGCGACGAAGGCGCTGCCCGCCGCCACGAGAGCCGCCATGACCAGGTAGCGTTGCAGGGTTGACGCCGGCCAGAGTACGGTGAGCAACAGGGGCTTATACGTCATCTCGGCGCG
>JBGPMY010000214.1:0-3863 GCA_041487235.1 Dehalococcoidia bacterium | reverse complement strand
CTGGTGGCGTCAGGCTCAGCAGGCCGCTGCCTCGCTTGGTCTCGATGCGACGCTGCTCGTGGCCCACCTGGTTGTAGTGCGTGTCGAAGTAGACGACGTCGAGGTCGACGTTCGCCTCCACCGGCTGGCCGTCCGGCGTCTCCGTCACCAGCAGGACGTTGAAGGGCAGCGACGGCTTGAACGCGGGCCCCTCCGGGATTAGCTGTATGTTGACGGGAGCAGCGGCCACGGTTACCAGCTGCGTTGTCTTCTCCTCGTATCCTGTGTTCTTTTCGACGACCGACACGTCAAGCGTGACGTTGCCCTCGCCGCCCGCTTCCGGCACGCCCGCCACGTAGCCAGCGGCCTGGATCTCGAAGTCCGCTGCGCCCTCGTTGATGGGAGCGTTGAACGTCGCGAACTCCTCCCAGACGCCCACGTAGCGGCTGGCCTTCACCCGCAGCTCACCGCTCACCGGCTTGCCGAAGCTGTAGACGGCCGAGACATGGCCTTTAATCGCCTCGCTGACCAGGAACCACTGCTTCGGCAGCTCCACCTTCACCTCGTACTTGGGGAGGACGTACTCCTCCACCCGGACGTCGATCTCCGTCGATGTGTCGCCTGAGCGGGCGGACAGCTTCCATACGCCCAGGTTGGGCTCTGTGGAGAGCGGGAGATCGAGCTTCGCCATCCCAAACTCGTCTGTCTTCACTTCCTGCTTGAAGACTTTGATCGCCTTGGCGTCCTGTACCTCCACCGTCAGCTGGGTGGAGAGCGGCTTCAGCTCCGAGTTCAGCGCCACGACTCGGATGTGGACGGTCTGGCCCGGCTTGTAGATGGGCTTGTCCGTCTCCAGGAACAGGAGCGTCCCCTGCTGCACCTGGACGCTCGCCTCATCCTCGAAGCCGGGGCCGATCACCACCAGCCTGTATTCGCCCTTGGCCGTCTCCGGCAGCGCCACCTCGACGGTGCCTTTGCCATCGACGTGCGCTGACGCCTCGATGACCGGGGTGTCCTCTTGCATCAGGGCGACCCTCACGTCGCCGGCCGCCAGCCGGTCGCCGCTGAACAGCGAGAAGGAAACGGACTCCGTCTCGCCCGCCCGCAGGACGCGGGGCACCAGAGCGACGTAGCTATCCACCTTCCCTGGTCCGCCCCCACCACCGCAAGCGATGGCCAGCAGACCGATAGCGAATGTCAGCATCAGAAATCGAAGGTTGTTCATAGCGATCACCGTCCTTGTTTGACTGGACGGTTGGGGCCCCCAAAAGGTTCCCCGCGCAGCGGGTGGCTGACGAATGTCGCATCGTTCGTCCTGAGCCTGTCGAAGGACGGGCATACGGCGGCGAGGGCCTGAGCCAGTCGAAGGCCGAGTGCAAGTCTGGATGGACGCGCCGCCCGTTCCCTCTGCGGGTCGGTCTTCAGCCCGACAGCGACCGGCTCCAGGCAGGTAGTGCCACCTTCCCGTTCGCCCTGAGGAATCGAAGGGTCACAATCACCAGCGGAGACTGAGGAATCGAAGTCGAAGCGCGAGCGGAGGACGAAATGAGCTTCCACCTCTATATACTGCGCTGCTCGGACGCCTCCTACTACATCGGACACACCGACGACCTCGAAAGGCGCGTTGGGGAGCATGAGCACGGAGGCGTTACGGTGTACACACGCAAGCGGCGTCCGCTGAAGTTTGTGTTCTCTCAGGAGTTCCCGACCAGAGAAGAAGCGCTGGCGCGCGAGCGGCAGATCAAGGGTTGGTCGCGCGCCAAGAAGGAGGCGTTGATCAAGGGGAATTGGGAACGGCTGCAGCGCCTAACGCGGAATCTGTATTAGGGCGTGCTCTGCGAACTAGCGCTCCGGCTTCGATTCCCTCAGCCTCCGCTGACGTTGAATGCGCTCCTTCGACAAGCTCAGGACGAACGGCCGGATCTGCATGGGCACCCCGCGACCTTCAGGTCGCCAGATCAGCCCGCCCGTTCCCGTTGTGGGTCGGGCTTCAGCCCGACGGCGTCAGGCTAAAGCCTATCCCTCTGCGTGGCACCTGTTCCGCTACAGCTTCCGCCACTGACGGCCGTCGCTCTCGATCAGCGCCTCGGCCTCAGCCGGCCCCCAGCTGCCGGCCAAGTAGTTGGGGAAGGCAGGCGCCGGCAGCGTGTGCCAGCCCCCGATGATGCCGTCGGTGATGGACCAGGCCGCCTCCACCTCATCGGCGCGCGTGAACAGCGTGGCGTCGCCCCGCAGGGCGTCCAGCAAGAGCGTCTCGTAGGCGGTCGGCGCCTCGCCCGGAAAGGACGCGCCGTACATGAAGTCCATGTCCGCGGTGCGAATGCGCAGCGGCGAGCCCGGCACCTTGGTGTGGAACTTGAGCGATATCCCCTCGTCCGGCTGGATGCGCATCGTCAGCACGTTCGGCTCCAGCGAGGTGATGTCGACGATATCGCGGAAGAGCAGGTGGGGCGCGCGCCTGAACTGGATGGCGATCTCCGTGTCGCGTTTGGGCAGCCGCTTGCCGGTGCGCAGGTAGAACGGCACACCGGCCCAGCGCCAGTTGTCCACGAACATCTTGAGCGCCACGAACGTCTCTGTGGTAGAAGCCGGCGCCACTTCCGGCTCCTCGCGGTAGGCCGGCGCTTCCTCCCCGTTCACGCGGCCGCGGCCGTACTGGCCGCGCGCGGTGCAGAGCGGCAGCTCATCCGCGCGAAGGTGGCGGACGGCGTGCAGCACCTTCACCTTCTCGTCGCGCACGGAGCGGCCGTTGAAGGCGATGGGCGGCTCCATAGCCACCAGGGAGAGGAGATGCATCATGTGGTTCTGGACGATGTCCCGCAGCGCGCCCGTCTCCTCGTAGTAGCCGCCGCGACGGCCGATGCCGATGCTTTCCGCCACCGTGATCTGCACGTGGTCCACGTAGCGCCGGTTCCAGATCGGCTCGAAGATGCCGTTAGCGAAGCGGAACACCAGGATGTTCTGGACTGTCTCCTTGCCCAGGTAGTGATCGATGCGGTAGACGTCGTCTTCATCGAACACTCTGTGCAGTAGCTTGTTCAGTCGCAGCGCCGACTGCAGGTCCTCGCCGAACGGCTTCTCTACGATCACCCGCGACCAGGCCGTGCCTTCGCGGTTGTGGCCTACGCTGCCCAGCTGCTCGATAACGGCCGGCGCCGCGCTGGGTGGCAGCGCCAGGTAGTACAGGTGGTTCCCCGCCGTGCCGCAGTCGCGCTCCACCCTCTCCAGCACGCCCGCCAGCCGCTGGTGGCTCTGCGGCTCGTGGTATTCGCCCGGCACGTAGTGGAGGTTGCCGGCGAAGCTCTCCCACACGGCGGGATCGATGGGCCGCCGCGAGAACTCCTGCACCGCCGCCAGCGCCTGCGCCCGGAAATCGTCGTCGCTCCAGTCCGTGCGCGCGAAGCCCACGACGGCAAAGCTGGGCGGCAGGCGGCCGTCCAGCGCCAGGTTGTACAGCGCCGGCAAAAGCATGCGGCTGGCGAGATCGCCGGAGGCGCCGAAGATGACGATGGCGCAGGGCTCCCGGGCGCCTTCCGCCGCCGAGATCGCTCCCGCTGCGGGCTCAGTCCGAGCCTGTGCGCTCATTCCTTTTGCACGGCGTGACCGCCGAACTGTTGTCGCAGCGCGGCGATAAGCTTGGCGCCGAAGGAGTCCTCTTGCCGCGAGCGAAAGCGCGCGAACAGCGCGTGCGCCAGGACCGTGGCCGGCACGTCTCGCTCTATCGCCTCCTGGACGGTCCAGCGGCCCTCACCGGAGTCCTCCACGTAGCCGCGGATCGTCGACAGGTCGGGGTCTTGCTCCAGGGCCCGCTCCGCCAGCTCCAGCAGCCAGGAGCGCACGACGCTGCCGCGATTCCAGAGCTTGGCGATCTTCGCCGGATCGAG
>JBGPMY010000213.1:0-3874 GCA_041487235.1 Dehalococcoidia bacterium | reverse complement strand
TTGGCCGCCGCCGCGCTCGCGGTCGCAGCCGCTGCTCCATCCACCGGGCGAATGAAGCCTCGCTGGTCAGCCGGGGGACAACCGGCGCCTCCGGCAGCGTCGATCGCCCGGCTGTTCGGTAGAAGGGCGCTAGTGGGTGTGGGCCCTCTGTTATCGCCAAGCGGACCCAGCAGCGGGTCTGCGCTCGTGAGGTCACCTGAAGCGGCGAAGAGGCAATCGTTCGCATCCTCCAGGTTGTGACCAAGGGAGGTGATCTCGCCGGAGCAGTTGCCACCCTGTCCCGCCGCCACAATGCTGTTCAGCAGTTCGAGCCGAGAGAGAGGCTGGTTGCCGATGTTGCCGCCCGTCCCGCCGCTAGTGGCCGAGTTGTTATCCAGAGTCACGTGACGCAGAGTCGCGCTTCCCACGTTGGCTATGCCGCCACCACTGCCTGCGTCAGAGCCGTTGCGCGCAATCGTGCTGTTGACAACCGTTAGCGAGCCACTGTTGAAGATTCCCCCACCTCCAGCTGCCGCGGAGTTGTCATAGATGGCGCTGTTCGTGATAGTGAGTATCCCCTGGTTGGAGATTCCCCCACCGCTCCCGGCGCTCTCGTTGCCTGCGACTGTGACCGCGTTGACAGTGAGAGTGCCGCTGTTGGCGATGGCGCCGCCGTCCGCGCCTCCTGCCGCCAGCGAATCGACAGTGTGGCCCCCACGAACGGTGACCCCGGATATCTCAACACTGGCCGCGGCCAGAACATGGAACACGCGGTCGATCTCGTGCCCGTCAACGGTTGTGTCCGCCGCGCCCGCTCCGGTTATGGTGACAGCGCCCAGCAGGTCCAGATCTCCCGTTGCCGAGAGGTCTTCCCCGGAGCCAGGTCTAGTCAGCACGTAGCTGCCGGCCGGCAGCAGGATCGTATCAACGCCGAGGCTGGCGTTGGAGGCGATGACGGCCTCCCGCAGCGAGCAGTCTGTGGGGGTGCAGCCGTCTGGGCCGGGATCGTCGAAACGGGTGACGGCGAGGGTCAGGCCTGCCGCGCTTCGCTTCTCGAAGTAGACGTCGGGATCCGGGTGTCCGTCGACGACGTTTCGATTGTCGCCCCAGACCATGTAGTGGGCGTCCTGGCCGCCGGCGATTCCAATGTAGTCGCCCATGTAGCAAGCGCTGGCCACGGGATCGAAGTTGGGATCCAGTGGCGGCACGCCGAAGGACACATCGGTTATGCGCTCGTTGGGCGCGAACGTCGTGCCGTCATCGGTGGAGGTCGCGCTGTAAACGTCGATGAGGTAGTTGTTGTCGGGGTCCAGGCGGCGGTCGTACCAGATCGCGCGCAGGACGCCGGACTTGGTAAAGGCCAGGGCCGGTTGGAACTGGTCGGTCTTCGTGGCGTCGTCGTTGAGACGAACGGGCGCCGTCCAAGAGAGCCCACCATCTGTGGAGCGGGCGTAGAACACATCGGCGCCCGAGTTAGCGGAGTTCCACACAACGTGCAAATGCCCGTTCAGCGGATTGACGGCCAGGGCCGGCCAGTTGAAGGTGCGTATCCCGCCGTTCAGGATGGGGCGAATCTGGTTGTTGGTGCATAGCGTGAATTGGCCGATGAGGTCCGTGGCCGCGACAAGCGCCGCGTCCCCGAATGAGAGTCCACCGTTGGCGGAGGTTCGGGAGAAGACGCCCAGGTTCTCGGCGTTGGTCCAGACCGCGTGCACGCCGCCGCTGGGACCGACGGCGATGTGGCATCCCGTGGCGAACCCGAAGAAGAACCTGTCGAGGACGATGGGCTGCGAGAACGACTGCCCGCCGTCCGTGGAGCGAGAGAAGAGCAGCCTGATCTCCTTCTCGCCGCGGTCGTCCCAGCAGGCGTAGACGTTGCCACTATGGGCGCCGGCGGTGTTATCCACGGCGATCCAGTCCTTGTCCTCGAAGTTCTGGCAAGACACCCCGGGGCTGGCGTTGACTACCGGCCCCCAGTTGGCCCCCAGATCATTCGAGCGGGAGACGCCGATGACGACGCAGCCGTTCAGGAACGTGATGGCCGAGAAGTAGAAGCGACAGTTGCGGTCCGCGGCCAGGACCGGATCACTGCCGGTGAGACCGGGTACAAACCCGGCGTCCGTCCAGCTGGCGCCACCGTCGGTAGAGCGGCCGTAGCCGGTGAAGGCGCCGGAGAACGCGCTGCCGGAGTCGTTCCAGGCGGCCAGGGCTGTGTTATCGCAGACCTCGATGGCCGTCTCGTTCTGCGTGGTGACCGGCGGCACGTCGGTAGATGGGTTATTGATGCGGATATCGGTGCCCTCGGACAAAGGGGCCGCCCTTGGGCCCGCATCTTCTGCAGGGGACGGGGAAGGAGACTGCGCCCGGAGCTGCTGCGCGGCGCCACTACAGCGCCGCTGAAGGAGGGCGAGACCACCGCCGGAGACGTAGGCCGCCTGTGGCGAGTCCAGCAGCCAGCAAGCCGCCGGACGCGGCGCATCGGCGCCGACACGCTGGCCCGAATGCGCCACGAGGAGAAGAGCGACCAGCGTCAGCAGCAGCGCCACTCTGACCAGCGGGAGCCACAGGTTTCGCATCGCCTCCTTCTCCGTGCGCGTGGATGGAGAGCGTAGTCATCGGGACACGTGTAGGCACCATTATAGGGTAAGCAAAGGGGGTGGAGCAGCGGGCGTCCCACCGCGACCGGCGCCGAGCGCCGCTGCAGCTTTCGCGCCCGGTCAACGAGGGGAGGCGACAGCCGCCGTAGGCTGTACGCGCGGCCCGAAGCCGTCCCACTCGCCGTACTCTTCCTCAGAGCTGCGGCTGATCACCAGCAGGAACGCCTGCACTAGGCGCGGGTCGAACTGCGTTCCAGCGTTGGCCTCGATCTCGCGGCAAGCGGCCTCGCGGGAGGCGGCAGCCCTATAAGGGCGTCGCGACGTCATGGCGTCGTAGGCGTCGACGATGGAGAACAGGCGCGAGCCCAGCGGTATCTCTTCGCCGGCCAGACCCCGGGGGTAGCCGGTTCCGTCGTAGCGCTCGTGGTGAGCGTACACGATCTCGCCGGCGTTGCGCAGGAAGTCGATCCCCTTGAGGATCTGATAGCCCAGCTCCGAGTGGCGACGCATCTCCTTCCATTCGTCGTCGTCCAGGGGCGCCGACTTGCGCAGAATGCTATCGGCCACGCCTATCTTGCCGATGTCGTGTAGCGCCGCCGCGTACTCGATCTCCAGCGCGTCGTCCTCTGACAGACCCAGCTCCCTGGCCACCTTCACCGCCATGCGGGAGACGCGGCGCGAGTGGCGATGCGTCATACGATCGCGAATGTCCAGCGCCGTGGAGAGCACCTCTACCACGGCGGACGAGAGCCTGCTGTCCGCCTTGCCATCGATGACCTGCTTGAACCCCTTGCGCTCCAGCTTGTTGGCGTAGAGCTTCGTGTCCGCCCAGTGGATGATCTCCTCCAGGTCCATGCCGCCCCAGGGGTAGCCGCCGATGCCAAGAGACACCCCCAGGTAGATGCTGGCGTTGTCGTTCTCATGCACGGGCTGCGCGGACAGCTCGTCCCCCAGGCGCCAGCCGAACTGCTCGGCGGCGCGCCGGTCGGTGTTCGGCATGATCACCGCGAACTCGTCGCCGCCCAGGCGCGCCGTAACGTCGGTCGGCCGCGAGTGCCGGTTCAGGATGCGGCCGAACTGGCGGAGGACGATGTCTCCCACCTGGTGCCCGAACTCGTCGTTCAGCCGCTTCAAGTCGTCGACATCCAGCATGATGATGGACAGCGGGCGGCGGTGCTTGGCGGCGATCTCCAGCTCCTGCTGCAGCCGCTGGTAGAAGAAGCGGCGGTTTTGCAGCTGTGTGAGGTCGTCCTTGGTGGCGATCTCCTCCAGCTCAGACTGGCGGCTCAGGGACAGCT
>JBGPMY010000212.1:0-3904 GCA_041487235.1 Dehalococcoidia bacterium | reverse complement strand
ACTTCCCGGACGTGCCGGTCATGGCCCTTACCGCCACGGCGACGGATCGTGTGCGCGGGGACATCGTCAAGCAGCTTGGGCTTCGGGAGCCGGCCTGCTACGTGGCCAGCTTCAACCGCCCCAACCTCACGTACCGTGTTCTCGCCAAGAGCAAGGCCTACGAGCAACTCCTGGCGCTCGTCCTTCCTCGGAAGGATGAGAGCGGCATTGTGTACTGTCTAACCCGCCGCACGACGGAGAGTCTGGCCGAGCGGCTGAACGAGGACGGTATCCGGGCCAAGCCCTATCATGCGGGGTTGACCAGGGACGAGCGCACCTATCATCAGGAACTGTTCCGGCGCGACGACGTGCGGGTGATCTGCGCCACGATCGCCTTTGGGATGGGAATCGATAAGCCCAACGTCCGCTTCGTCGTCCACTACGACCTGCCCAAGAACGTCGAGGGCTATTACCAGGAGACGGGACGCGCCGGCCGCGATGGCCTGCCCGCCGAATGCGTCTTGCTCTTCTCCGCGGGCGACGCTGTCAAGCACGAACGCTTCATCGACGAGAAGACGGACAGGCGGGAGCAAGAGATTGCTCGTGAGCAGCTGCGCCGGATCCAGGACTACGCGGAGTGCTCAACATGCCGTCGCAGCGCGCTTCTGGGCTACTTCGGGGAGGAGTTCGGCGGGGAGAACTGCGCCTCCTGCGACAACTGCCTCTCGCCCCGTGAGACCTTCGACGCCACGTCGGCCGCGCGCAAGGTCCTCTACTGCGTATACACGATTGGAAAAGAGGGCGGCCTGGCGCTGGGACTGAATCACGTCACGGAGGTCTTGACCGGCGCGGACACCGAAAAGGTCCGGCGCTGGAACCACCAGCATCTCGCCTGCTACGGCAAGGGCGGTGAGCACAGCCGCCGCGAGTGGGCGCACATTGGCCGTGAACTGGTGCGCCTGGGCTACCTGCGACAGACACCCGGCAAGTTCGCCGCTTTGCAACTGACCGCCGCAGGGATGACGGCCTTGAAGGACCGATCGCCCCTCGTTCTGACCAGGCCCGTGGTCGCGCCTGAGGAAGCCGGGAAGGGCCGCACAGGCCTCATCGCCTGCGACGAAGCGCTGTTCGAGCGGCTGCGAACGCTGCGCAAGCGGCTCGCGGACGAGCGCGACGTGGCTGCGTATATCGTCTTCTCGGATGTCGCGCTGCGGCAGATGGCCCGCGACTACCCCACCAGCGAGCAGCAGTTCTCCAGGATCAGCGGCGTCGGCGAGAGGAAGCTCCGGGAGTTCGGGCCGGCCTTCATGGCGGAGATCGCCGCCCACCTGAACAGCAGCCCTCGCCTGAGCTTCGATCACAGCTCTCTTGGTGTGGTGTCCCGCCGGGCTCGCCTCGGCGACTCGCCGCGCGAATCGCTACAGCGGTTTCGCGCGGGCCGGTCAGTCGAGGAGATCGCCGCAGAACGCGGCCTCGCCAACAGCACGGTCTACGGGCACCTGGCTGAGGCGATCGAATGGGGAGAAGCGGTGGAGCTGGACCGCTTCCTGACCCTCCCTGAGCGGCGAGAGATCGACGCCGCCTTCGAGACAGTGGGCCGCAGCAACCTGACCGGCGCCAAGGAGCTGCTGGGCGACAGGTTCGATTACGGCCTGCTGCGGATGTACCGCGCATCCCGGAACGCACAGGCCGAGTAGCGCGGCAAAAGACCCCGATCCGCTCGCGCTACGGTCACAGCCAGGGCGGCAGCAGACGCTTCGCCAGCAGCCAGAACCGCCCGTATAGCGGCGTCTCTGCCGAGAAGTCCTGCGTCAGGACCCGTTCCGGAGTCACCACAATCGTGACTTCCTCGCTCTGCGGCACGGCCTGGGACGCCACCCGCATGTAGGCCGCGCCGGCGACTCCTCCCAGGTAGCGGCGGGCGATCGTCGCGCCGAGACCGTCCTCCGCTGGCCCAACCGAGGCCTTGCCGTACACCGTTACGCTGCGGTATGGGGGCCGCTCGTCCTGAACGCACACTGTCACCCGGGGATCGCGGGCCACGTTCCTGGCCTTTACACTGTCCCGGCCGGTGCGCATGTAGAGCAGCCCGTCGCGGTAGAGATACCAGATGGGGGTGAGCACCGCCTCGCCGTCCGGTCCCAGAGTGGCCAGCACGGCCACATGCCGTCCGGCCAAATAGCGCTCCCATTCCGCGCGGCTCATTCGCTTCGGCATAGCGCCTGCAACCTAGCAGGCGTGGTGTGCGATGTCAAATCTGGCCCCGTGCACGTCCTCTCTATCTTCACGATGGTGTAACGGCTGGCCGCCTTCCTTCGTCATCACTTTAGGCGACCTCACATAAGGTGAGGGTGCGCCAATCAGCCGGACCCATTATGACCGTAACCGCAGAACTCAAGAAGTCACGTAGCGGCGTCGTCGCGCGGACAGCTCATGTGCTGGCCGACCCCGAAGTATGGTCGCAGGCGCTCAGCGGCGCCCTGGAATCCCTGGGGCTTGACGTGGTCACCTGCTCCGAGCTACACGAGCTGTTCGAGGTCTCCCGCGAGGAGCCGGCTTCGCTCCTGGTGCTGGCCCAGCGCAACGCGCCCTTCGCCGTGCGCGCTTGTCGAGTTATCCGTGGCCTGCAGGATGTCCCTCTCATGGCCATTATCCCTCGGGAGGGAGACCTCATCACCGTCCTGGACGCCGGCGCCGACGACGCCGTAGTCTCCCGCGTGGACCCGGCGGTGTTCGCGGCCCGCATGCGCGCTCTTCTGCGCCGCGCCCAACCCGCTTCTCGCACCGGCGGCGTCCTGGAGATCCGGGAGCTGCAACTGGACCTGGAAAAGTACGAGGTCACCCTAAACGATAGGCCGGTGCCGCTGACCCCCACCGAGTTCCGGCTGCTGGCCGTCCTCGCGCAGCAGGCCGGACGCGTCGTCGACCCGCGAGCTCTCCTCTCCGCCGTTCATCAGCATGACTACAGCGAGCGCGACGCTCAGAATCTGGTGAAGGTGCACATCGCCAACCTGCGCCGCAAGCTCAACGACTCTCGTTCCATTAACCCCTACATCCTCTGCGTGCGCGGTTTCGGCTACATGCTGGAGCGGCGCTCCCGCATCCGCGAAGACGACCCGCTGGCCGGTCTCATCGAGACAGACTAGCGTCGCTTCGCGCCGCTTTTTCTCGGCGCTTCCCCGCTGTCCGTCTCGTCTTTACGATAGCTCAACCGCACCTGAACGTAAGCTCAACCTGCAAGGTGTCACGGGGCCTGCCACCTCTGCTACGCTGATCCCAAGACGCAATCTTGGGAGGCTGAGATGGGACTAAGACTCTTCTCCGGCAGCAGAAAGGCAGATGCTCCGTCCACCGCCGACGTTCGGCGGCGCAGGTTCGGCGCCTATTTCCCCCGACTCTTCGCATATGCGCAGTGCTGCCTCGAGGACGACAAGCGCGCCAGAGAGATCGTCGTCGAAGCTTTTACGGCGGCCTTCGCCCGGTTCCCGGATGTCACCGACGAAGAGTTCCCCGTCGTGCTCTTCGGCCAGGCGCGTAACCTCTGCCAATCGTACTCCAGCGCCGGCAGGCCCGCCGATCACGGACTGAACGGCGCTGAGCGAGAGGTCATCTCGCTTCTGTTTGACGCCCAACTCAGTCGCGGCCAGATCGGCGGCCTGCTGAGAATAAAAGAGGAATCCGTGACCAGTTCGCTGATACGCGGGCTCAGAAAGCTGCGGGCCGGCATGCTCCCGCGTTCCGCGCCATCCTTCCTCCGGCTCTCCTAATGCACGGTGGCCAGACATCGCGGAGGACGCATGGGACAGCACCCGGCCAAGCCTGATGTGAGCGGCAGTCGTTACCGCCTGGGAAGCCACGTAGGCGCCGCAGTGACCGCAGGTGGCTTGGTCATCGCTCTTCTCCTGATGTTCCTGGTTGGGATGGT
>JBGPMY010000211.1:0-3936 GCA_041487235.1 Dehalococcoidia bacterium | reverse complement strand
CAGGGGATGAGCGAGATGAACCTGGGCGACAAGATAAGGCAGCTAAGAGAACAGAGCGGATTCACTCAGGGCCAGCTGGCGCAAGGCTCCTCCGTGAGCCAGGGCTACCTTTCGCAACTGGAGAACGGCGAGGTCAAGAACCCCTCCGCGGCCGTGCTCTTGCGCGTGGCCCAGGCGATGCATGTGGATTCGGACGAGCTGTTTGAGGCGGCTGGCTACCCCACTGTGCGCACGCTTCGACAGATCTACCAGGGGTACGAGGCGACTGTGGACAGCGACTTACTGCGTTACCTGGCGCTTCTTCCCCGCGACAAGCAGAGGCGCCTGCTCTTTCTTCTAGAAGGCATGGAGAAGGTGCTGGGCGGCGAAGACCGTGGCAACGGTGGCCACGACGAGGATCCCTGGGAGCAAGGGGGGCCCATTAACGGCGGCCGGAACAAAGGGGTACACTACACCAAGGTGCAACGATAGATAATGGCAGACGTGCCGGACCACCGACTGGCGCTGGCAGAGAAGATAGACCCGGAGCTGCTGCAGATGCTGGCGCGCATGTCGCGCCGCCAGCAGCGACAAGTGCTGCTGTTGCTGATGGTCGTAGAGAATTTGCTCTACGAGATGATGCGGGAGCGCCGTCTAAGGGAAGACATAGAGTAACGCTGCGGGGGTAGGATCACAACGACGTTGATGGGTCCCGGGTTCCGGGACCCTTTTTGTTGCTTGGAAGTGAGTGCACGGCCTACTTCGACCACGCGTGCCTGCCGGCAGACATCGCTTTCGAGCGCCTCGGGCCTCGTCCGCTCGTTCGACAAGCTCGTCACCCCCCATGCCATTGCTTCGAAGATAGTGCGTGTTGGTCCGCTCGGCCCCTTCGACTGCAATCAAGAACCCCGACAGGTTTCAGCGCGAGACGCGCAGGTCCAATGAACGGGATGGGATGAGAGTTCGGCTAGACCCGAAAGGCAGCGAAGCTTTCCCGAGGTCCGGGGGATGGGGTTCGCGGCGTCCAGCCGAGTCTGTCGATCGCCGTTAGGGGGTCGGAGCGGCGGTTATCATGCTCTCGGAGATCGACGTCAGGAGGCCGGGGTCCGCCGTCGGGCCGTCGTATTGGATGACCGTGCGCACGCCATCCCGGTCGAAGACAATCGATTGCGTGCCGTCCGCGGCCCAGGCGAACTGGCCGCCGTTGGGCTGCCACGATCCCCGGACGTATGTGGCTGGCACGCCGCCGGACAGCGCGATATCTGTAGCTGCACCAGGCTCCACCGCGATGTCGCTACCGTGGGCGCTCTCCTGGAAGACAAGGAGCTTGGCGTCTGCGGAAGCGTATGTCAGCAGGAAAAAGCCACCCTGGTCTGCGCTGATCGCCCTTGGAAAGAAGCGGGCCGAGGTCAACTGGAACGCTGCGGGAACGGGTGATGGCTCTCGCAGCGGGAGGCCCAGCAGCTGCGCCGCTTCCTGCGTGTTGACGTCGGCGCCCTGGACTACGTCCGGATCGGCCGGCGCCACAGGAGGCGGCTCGCTCTCACGCACGCCCGTGTGTTCCGCCAGGAAGCGCGCGAATTCCGCGGCCGGATGGTGGGCCAGGCCGGTGGCCGGCAGCGGCCCCAGGGCCGCGACGACGAGCACAGCCGCCGCCGCCGCCGCAGCGAACTTCGGCCAGGCCCGTCTTTCCTCGTGGAACTCCGGCGCGGGCGGTCGCTCTCCCTGTCTGGAGACGAGGCGCGGCTGGATGCGCGTCCACAGCCGTTCCTGAGAACGCGAGGAGGCGGTCTGCGCCCGCCGCCCCATCTCCGTCCGCGTGCGCGCCAGTTGGAGCAGCTCATCCAGGCTGGAGTCGGCGAAGGCCGGTTGCATCCGGCCGGCGAGCACGCCGTCCAGGGCCGGCGCTAGGGCGTCAGCCTGCTGCTGCGAGCGCCGCAGGAACCAGAAGAGGCCCTTCCTCTGGGATCGGGCCTGGATGCGAGACTGTACCTGCCGCCAGACGGCCTCTCTGTGGACCTCGGCGAACGCTACCATCTCCTCCGCCATGCGCCGCCTCACCCGCACGATCTCCTCCAGCTCCTGCATCTCCGCATCAGCTAAAGAGTCCGGCAAATCCGGGTCGGCCGCCAGGTCCCCCGCGTTGATTATCCGGTCAGTTACACCCATGGTCTCCGGGTTGTGGCTGCCCTCGCGGCTCTCCAGGCGAATCAAGACCTGCCGCCAAACCTCGCCCTCGTACTGGAGGCTGGCGTGAGAGCTCGCACGCGCGGCCTCGAGGCGCACGCGGGCCACGCGCATAAGCGCGTCAAGCTCCTCATTGTCCAGCCCGGCCGGTGGCTCAGCCGCGCTCTTGCCGCGGAGGAGGTCGTCGATGGTTCGGGCCAGCCAATCGGCCCGCTCTTGTTCGTTCATTCCTGAGCAGCTCCTGTGGCTTGCATGCGCCCTCGCAGCTTGCGGAGAGCGCGGAAGACCGTCACTCGCACGTTGACTTCGCTGGTGTTGAGGACGTTGGCAATCTCGCGGTTGGTCAGCTCCGCGTCGAACTTGAGGGCGATGATCTCCTGCTCGCGTCGCGGCAGCTGGCGCACCAGGACGGATAGGGCATCCAGGCGCTCTTTGTGGAGGATGCTCTCCTCCGGCCCTCTGGGCTGGTAGTGCAGCTCTCTTTCCCAGGCTGCTTCCTGAGCTGCGCGGGCCGCCGGCTTCTCTTTGCGCCAATGGGAAGAGACCTCGTTGCGGGCGATGGTGAAGAGCCAGGATCCGAAGGAGTCCGGCGAGCGCAGTGACTTTTTCTTGATGAAGGCTTTTTCGAAGACGTCGGATACGATGTCCAGAGAAACTTCCTTGTCCTGCACACGCCCGTAGACGTAAGCGAACACCTTCGGGAAGTACTGGTGATAGAGTTCCGCGAACTCCGTCAGCTGCCCGGCCTGGGGTTCGGCCGGTGGGGCGCTGCGGTCGCTGGTGGCAGCCTGCGTGGCGGCTGGAGCACCGGCTTTGAGGCGGTCACTGAGGGCTATGCGCATAACTGACATCGTTCCATCCTCGTTATCTGCCGCGGCATGGATTTCGCGGCCATCTGGCCATCTGGCGGGCGCCTACCGGCGCTCCAGTCTCTAGGATGAACAATAGACGCCGCCCTAGTCACACTGTTACACGCTTCTTAACGGACTCTTAGCTTCTCTGTTCCTGCGCTGCGCCAATCTACGGTAGTGGTTTTCTGTAATGGCGATTCTAAACTGGCGCATGAATCATCTGCGCCTAGTATCTCACCGGGGGCGTCGATTAACAGTTAACCGACTGCGAAGGGCGGTTAAAAGCGGGTGAATACGAGGGGGCGCGGCCCTACAGAACCACGACCAGGGAGTCCGGCCCGACCAGCGCGCTGAACCGCTGTGGATCGCCGGCGGTGGCGTATCCGTAATGCATGGGGATCGTGACCTTGGGCCGGATGACGCGGACGGCGGCCGCGGCCTCATCCTCGTTCATCGTGTACGTGCCGCCGATGGGTATGAGGGCTACGTCGATGGCGCCCAGGCCGGCCATCTCCGGCACGTGGCCTGTATCGCCGGCGTGGTAGATCGTCTGATCCCCCAGGCGGAATACGAAGCCGAGGTTGAAGCCGCGCGGGTGGTGGCTGTTGTAGCCGGCGACGGCCCTGACCTCGACCCCCTTCTGGGTGGCAGTGGCGCCCTCGGCGAGGGGGACCAAGGCGCCCTTGACGCGGCCCTGCAGCTCCTTAACGGGACGCTCTCCGGCGATGATCACCGTGTCATCGCCGGCGACGGCGTTGATGGCGTTGGGGTCCATGTGGTCGAAGTGCTCGTGGGTGATCAGGATCAGGTCCGCGGGCGGACCGCCTTCGATGCGATGCGGGTCGACGTAGACTACTGTATCGCCGCTCTGGATGCGGAAGGCGCTCTGCACGTAGCGTTCGAATTCGACGCTGCCGAT
>JBGPMY010000210.1:0-3945 GCA_041487235.1 Dehalococcoidia bacterium | reverse complement strand
AGCAACTCCTGGGCTTGGGCGTCGCCCAGCCGCTGGGTGAGACTGGTGGAGCCCTCCATGTCGGTGAACAGGATGGTCACCGTGCCGGAAGGCGCGGACACAGCGGTGGTTGGATGATGGCTGCCCACGAAGTCCTCGATCGCGTGTATCAGGTCTTCGATCCCGGCCTCACCGTCGAGATAAAGGTGATTGTCGCCCTCCAGGGGCACGAAGCGGGCGTTGGGGATGAGGGCGGCCAACTCTCGGCCCGACTCAAAAGGGACGGCCATGTCGCCGCGCCGATGCAGGACCAGGGTGGGCACCTGCAGGTTGGGCATGAGGCCCGTGACGTCTATCTGGTAGAATGCCTCCAACAGCTTGACGGCGTTCTCCGGCGAGCAGGAGTTGCGCTGCAGATCGTCGAACCAGCGCTGCTGCTGCGCGTTGGCGCCGGGGATGAAGACGGACGTAAACATGGTGCGGAAGGCGGGGTTGTCCTGTCCCCAGCCGGCCTTCACGAGCGTCAGTATGGAATCGCGGACCTTCCTGGCCTCTTCCGTGTTCGCGGGGGCAAACCAGCGGCCGAAGGAGCCGTACAGGATCAGGTGGCTGACGCGCTCCGGGTGGCGCATGGCGTAGGTGATCGCCGTAGAGCCGCCCTGGGAGATGCCGAGGATAGCGAAGCGCTCCAGCTCAAGGGCGTCGACGACGGCTTCCAGATCGTTTGCCCATTGCTCGACGGAGTGCACTTCGACGTCGCGGTCGGAGAGGCCGGTGCCGCGGCCGTCGTAGCGGACGAGGGTGTGGCTGCGAGCCAGCCCCTCGATGGTGTGGCGCCAGAGCGGGCTTTGCCACTCGTACTCCAGGTGGGTCGCCCAGCCCAGGGCCCTGACCAGCGGATAGCCCTGGCCCACGGCGGCGTAGGCGATGCGCGCGCCGTCTGAGGTTTTGCAGAAGCGGATCTGTTGTTCCATGGCCCACCCTCACATCGGGATGACGGACGATAAGCAAAGCATACTCCCGGCGGGCGCGTTGTCAACGCGGGCGACCTCTGGATGGACGTTGCGACTCTACAGGCCCAGGGCCTCTTTCAGGTGGGAGTCGACTGCTTGAAGATCGGCCTCGGCGAGACTGCCCAAGCGTCGAGTGATCATTGTTCCCCTCACCGTACGGAGGATGGCGGTCACCACGGATGGCTTCGGCAGCCCGCCTTCTTGCCAGCGCTCGACGAGATAGTCATCGACGAGCAGCGGCCGGCGGACTCTACTGGTGATGGCGGCGATGATTATTTCCTGCCTGCCAGCGTGATAAACGTCCGAACTGACGATGAGGGCGGGGCGCCGCTTGAAGACAGGCCGATCGCTGAACTGAAAGGGAACGAGGACGATGTCGCCGCGACTATAGGTCGTCGTAAACGGCGTCGTCATCGTTCTCCCAGAGCTCGGAAAGCACGGGGTCGGATTCGAACGTTAGGTACTCGGCAGGCTCGTCGGTAAGCTGTCGCCGTATCGCCTTCAGGCAGTAATAGCGCATTGTGGTTCTCTTCCTGGCGGCGACGATCTTCAGCTCGGCGTGCATTCGGAGGCTAAGGTCCAGCGTGAGCCGCGCTGTTTCCGAAGACATTGGTCGATCCACCTGTCAGGAATCGTACAGGAAACACAGAAATACGTCAATCCGTAAATCTCCAGGCACCCCTAGGACGGGCAGCTACAGGCCCAGGGCCGCGGCGAACCGCTTGTCCGAGCGGTAGGGTCCGACCACCGCCAGGTATAGCTTCCTCGGATCGATGATGTTGCTGGCCACGCGTCGCAGGTCGTCCAGGGTGACGGCGTCCATCTCCGCCACGGCCTGCTCGATGTTGCGTACGGCGCCCAGCAGCAGCTCCTGGGCGCCGATCCAGCCGCTCACGTTGCGAGTGTCCTCCATGCGCAGCAGCAGCCGCCCCTTGGACAGCTCCCGCGCCTTGTTTAGCTCATCGGCGGAGGGGCCTTCGTCGCGCACGCGGGCCAGCTCCGCCACGATCACCTTGAGCGCCTCTATCGCGTTCTTGGGGTCTACGCCCGTGTACACATTGAAGGCGCCCGTATCCAGGAAGTGCGAGACGTAGGTGTGCACATCGTAGACCAGGGCGCGCTTCTCGCGCAGCTCCATGAACAGGCGTGAGGACATCCCTTCACCCAGGATGACGGAGAGGAAGGAGAGAGCGTGCCGGTCCGGATGGTTCAGGGGGATCCCCGGCACGGCCAGGCAGACGTGCGCCTGCTCCGTGGTCTTGTAGTGAACAGCGCAGCGCTTGCCGTCGGCGGAGGTGGCGGGAAGCCAGGTTGTGGGATGGCCGGCGGGCCAGTCTCCCAGCGCGCGGGAGATGGCCTCGACCACCTGTTCGTGGGTGACGTTGCCGGCCACGGCTATCACTATGTTGTTGGGGACGTACTGCTCGTGCAGGTACTGCAGTGCCATTTTCCGGTTGATGCCGGCCACGGATTGCGGTGTGCCGGCCACGTCCCGGCCCAGGGGGTTGTTGGGCCACATGATGGAGTCCAGGAGCAGGTCCGCCAGCTGCGGCGGCGAGTCCACCACCATGGCCAGCTCCTCCAGGATCACCTGGCGCTCCTTCTCCATCTCGCCCGGGTCCAGGAGCGGGCGCCGCACCAGTTCGAACAGCACGTCCAGGGCGATCTCCATGTGCGGCCGCGCCACTTTGATGTAATAGACGGTGTACTCGCGGTCGGTGCCGCCGTTCAAGAGCCCGCCCAGGGCGTCTATCGTCTCGGAGATCTCCTTGGCCGTCGGTCGCTTCTCGGTGCCCTTGAACAGGAGGTGCTCCAGGAAGTGGGAGACGCCGGCCTCATCCTCTCGTTCGTAGCGGGCGCCGGTGCCGACATAAAGCGAGAGCGAGACGGAGTGCGTGTGCGGCATGGAGGAGGTGAGGATGCGAATGCCGTTGGGCGTGACAGTGCGCTGATAGAAGGAGTCTTCGGTCATCTATCGGTTGTTCCAGGCCGCCAGGCCTGCCTGTCCGGTAGGCAGGTAGAAAGCAAGGCCCCGACCGGACGGGGCCCAATGGATCGCCTCTGAAGGAGGAGTGTATTTTACGGGCTGGGCAGGGTCAACTCGGCCGCCAGGGCAGCCCGCTGAGGACGCGCATTCGCGGCTCGCGATCGCCTGCCAGCTTCTGGCGGAAGCGGCGGCTGCGTCGGGAGAGGCGCGCGATGATGCTGGGGTACGGGTTCAGCAGGTAAGGCCGCTGGGTGAGGGTGTCCAGAAGGCGCTGGTCCTGGCTGGCCAGGGCGAGGGCCAATTCCGTGTGGTGTGTTCGTCTGGTGTGGTTTTGCATAGCACGAACAAGCATAGAGCATGGAGCGGCCGCTTCGGGTTAAGCCGCGGTTCGGCGTTGATTAAGGTTCGGTTCGAATTCTGCCCTCAGCCGTCCCACGTCACGTCGCCGCACAGGCTGGGGTCGTGATCTCGTGAGGCGTAGACGGCGTACTCCCGCATGGAGTCGCCGATCGTCGTGCCGCCGCCGTGGCCGGGGAGCACGGGCGTATCCTCCGGCAGCGCGTACAGCTTCTGCGTGATGGAGACGATCGTCTGCCGCAGATCATCAGGGCTCTGCGTGCGTCCCGGCCCGCCGGGGAACAGGGTGTCGCCGGAGAGCAGGAAGCGCCCGGCCAGGAAGCAGGTGCTGCCTGGCGTGTGTCCGGGGGTGTGGATCGCGCGGACGCTGAGGCCGCCGACCGCTATCTGGTCGCCGTCCGCGATGGGCTTGTCGATCTTCTCCGCGGGCATGATCCGCTCCGCCGGGTGGCAGAGCACCGGCGCGCCCGTGGCCATCTTCACCAGGTCGTATTCGGCCCAGTGGTCGGGGTGCGTATGCGTCAGGAGAATCGCGGTGACGCGCCGTCCCCTTACCGCTTCTAGCACCGGGTCGCTTCCGTACGGCATGTCGACGATCACGGCGTCGTT
>JBGPMY010000209.1:0-3959 GCA_041487235.1 Dehalococcoidia bacterium | reverse complement strand
TTCCCGGGCACGGGCGCGCCCGACGCCAACGGCGACGTTTGCACGGAGATCGTCGGCCTGAACGCGGCCCTCGATTACGCGTACAACAACGGCGTGGTAGTGGTGGCGGCCGCCGGAAACGACGGTGGTAGCACCGTCCTCTGTCCAGCCGCTTACCCCACGGTCATCTCGGTCGGCGCCACCCGCTTCGATGGGCAGGTGGCGTTTTACTCCAACCGCGGGACCGCCCTGGACATCGCTGCGCCGGGCGGCGATCCGACAGTCGATCAGAACGGGGACGGCTACGTAGACGGCGTCCTCCAGGAGACGTTCTGCTACGATTCCTCTATCCTGCTCCCGTTGAACCTGTACGGCTCCTTCTGCGACGTGTTCAACGCCGGCACCTCCATGGCGTCACCGCACGTGGCGGGAACGGCGGCGCTGCTCCTGGGTGAGAACCCCTCGCTCACGCCGGCGCAGGTGCGCTCCTATCTCGAGTCCACCGCCCGCGACGGAGGGCCGGCGGGCCGGGACGACAGCTACGGCTGGGGTCTCCTGGATGCGGCCGGCGCCGTCGCCGCGCTGTTGGGCGTGCCGAAGCCACCACCGCCGACCTTCGCCGGCCTGGACGCCCCCAGCGGCCTCACGGCGAATGCGGTCTCCTCCAGCCGAATCAATCTCTCCTGGACGGACAACGCAACGAGCGAGACGGGCTACAAGCTGGATCGCTCCTCGGACGGCGTGAGCTTTGTTCAGATCGGCGTCTTGCCCGCCAACGCGACCTCCTACCCGAACACGAACCTCCCCAGCTCGACTACCTTCACCTACCGCGTTCGCGCCTACAGCGGGCCAAACTACTCGCCGTACTCGAACACTGCTTCGGTGACGACGCTTCCCACGCCGGCAGCCCCCACCAACCTCGTCGCGACAGCGGTTTCCTCCAGTCGCATAGACCTATCGTGGACTGACAACGCCAACAATGAGGCAGGGTTCAGGCTGGAACGGTCGCCAGATGGGATCAACTTCTCGCAGATCGTGATGCTGGCCGCCAACGCGACCTCTTACGCCAACACGAACCTAGCCGCCGGCACAACCTACACCTACCGCATCCGCGCTTACGAGGGGCCCAACAACTCGCCGTTCTCCAACAGCGCGACTGCCACAACCCAGGCAGCGCCGGCGGCGCCCGGCAATCTCGTCGCCACCGCCGTCTCCTCCAGCCGGATCAACCTCTCGTGGACGGACAACGCTACGGGCGAGGCGGGGTTCAAGCTGGAACGCTCCACGAACGGCGGCAGCTTCTCGCAGATCGCCCTGCTAGCCGCCAACGCGATCTCCTACGCCAACACGAACCTCCCGGCCGGCACGACGTATACCTACCGCATCCGCGCTTACGAGGGGCCCAACAACTCGGCGTTCTCCGACAGCGCGACTGCCACAACTCAGGCAGCGCCGGGCGCGCCGAGCAATCTCGTCGCCACCGCCGTATCGTCCAGCCGCATCAACCTCTCGTGGACGGACAACGCCACGAGCGAGGGAGGGTTCAAGCTGGAACGATCACCCGACGGCGCCGTCTTCTCGCAGATCGCGCTCCTGGCCGCCAACGCCACCTCCTATGTCAACACCAACCTCTCAGCGAGCACAACCTACAGCTACCGCGTTCGCGCGTACGACGGGCCCAACAACTCGCCGTTCTCCAATGTCGCGTCCGCCACCACCCAGGCGGCGCCGGCTGCCCCGAGCAATCTTGTCGCCACCGGGACCTCGACCGGCCGAATAAACGTGACCTGGACAGACAACGCCACGAGCGAGGCGGGCTTCAAGCTGGAACGCTCTCCGGATGGCGTCAACTTCTCCCAGATCGCCCTCCTGCCGGCCAACACGACTGCCTTCTCCAACGGCGGCCTCGCCCCGGGCACTACGTACTACTTCCGGGTGCGCGCCTACGATGGGCCGAACAACTCGGCGTACTCCAACACCGCGTCGGCGACCGCGCCCAACTGAACCGCGTCTGACTGAGGCGATTGCAGCGCTGCTCAAGCGCGTTGTATTATCCGGCGCAGACCGTCCAGCCTGACGCTGGCCGGATATCGGAGGTTCGCTCTCTTGCCCGACCTCGCCCTCGAAGGCGTTCGCGTCGTCGATCTATCCCAGGGGATCGCCGGGCCGTACTGCGCGCGTCTGCTGGCGGACCTGGGCGCCGAGGTCGTCAAGGTGGAGCCGCCGGCCGGCGATTACGCGCGATCATTGGGCCCCTTCCCGGATGATGTGCCTGATCCTGATAAGGCCGGGCTGTTCATTCACCTTAACGGCAACAAGAAGAGCGTGACGCTGGACATCGAGACGCAGAGCGGGCGCGTCGTCCTGCGCAAGCTGCTGGCGAAGGCAGACGTCCTCGTCGAAAGCTACGCCCCGGGCCACCTGGCCTCCATCGGCCTCGGCTACGACGATCTAAGGTCCGGGCTTCCAGAGCTGGTCTACTGCTCCATCACGCCGTTCGGCCAGAGCGGCCCCTACCGCGATTTCCAGGGCAACTCCCTGGCCTGCATGGCCCTTTCCGGCCTCATGTACGTCACCGGCGATCCGGACAAGGAGCCGCTATGCACCGGCGGCGAGCCGGCGGAGTACTTCGCGGCCCTCAACGCCTGGATCGGCGTTATGGCGGCGCTGGAGCAGCGCGCCGGCACCGGCGCCGGTCAGCAGATCGACGTGTCGATGCTGGAGTCGCTGGGCTGCGCCGATGAGTACAACACCGCGATGTACTCCTACCTGGGCGCCGTGCGCAAGCGCTACTACTCGCGCCATCACATACCCACCTACCCCAGCGAGATATTCCCCTGCCGGGACGGCAACATCGTCGTCATCGGTGGCGCCACAGGCTTCCCGCTGATGATGGCGGTGCTCATCGAGCGTCCGGAGCTGGAGACGGACCCGCTGTTCCAGAACCTGTGGCTGCGCACGATGCAGTGGCGGCAGTTCGAGGAGATACTGCGTCCCTACCTGATGGAGCACGACTGGGAGGATCTGCTCACTCGCGCGCAGGAGCTGCGCATACCCTTCGCCGCCGTCCTGGACGCCAAGACGCTAATGGAGAACGAGCACCTGAAGGAGCGCGGCTTTTTCCAGGAGATCGAGCAGCCGGGGGTCGGCGCGCTGCCTCTGGCCGGCGGACCGTTCCTCATGAGCGAGACCCCGCTGCGCTACGGCGCGGCGCCGGCGCTGGGTGAGCACACGCAAGAGGTGCTGCTGGAGCTGGGCTACGATAAGGACGCCGCGCTGATCCTGCGCGAGAGGGGGATAATGTGACCGTTCAGACTGCCCAGGAGGGCCGGCCGCGCCGCGAAGACCGCGGCGATCTCATAGTCCTGCACCTTTACGGCTCGTATCGCGAAATGGGACGCCAGCAGGTCGAGCTCCTCGGACCGCTAGCCCGGGACATTTACGCGCTCCACCGATCCGACTGGTCATCACTGATCGGCGGCTTCGGAGCACTTGCCCGAGTTGCCGATGCTCTCCTCCCCCGTTTCCAAATGACAGTCGGGCCGCTTTACGACGAGAGCAGCTTCTATCAGGAGATCCGAGGGATCGGCGACGCGCTGGGCGTAGCCGGTGCGGCCGCCTGGCGCGGTGCGTTCGGCAGCCTCGGCGGGGCCACGACAACGTTCGTCGCGACCAGAAGTGCGACAGCGGACGGGCATGCCATCCTCGCCAAGAACTCGGATTGGCCGGACCGTTACGGCCGCCGGCCGCAGATGGTCACGTGCTACCACCCGGATAACGGCGACCTGCCCCATGTCGTCGCCGGGTGGCCGCTTACCCCCCTGGGCGCCGCCGGAGTCAACCAGGCCGGCCTCGCCCTGGGGCTGAACTTCTTCAACGCGGACCAGGTGCTTGCCCTCGGGCTCCCTCGCTGGCCCTATCGAAGGGTACTTCAGCAGGCGACCACCGTCGAAGAGGCGATCCGGATCATCAGAGTCAGC
>JBGPMY010000208.1:0-3976 GCA_041487235.1 Dehalococcoidia bacterium | reverse complement strand
GCCAGTGACTGAGGCCGCGCAGCCCGAGGCGGAGGTGGCGGCCACCGAAGCCAAGCCCAGCGGAGAAGCCGAACCCACGGAGTAACCCCATGAAAGAGCTGATCGAATTCATGGCTCGAGCCATCGTCGACAACCCGGACGACGTCGAGGTCTCCGAGGAGGACGCCGGCGACCACATCGTCTTTCACCTCAAGGTCGCCGAGGCCGATATGGGACGGGTGATCGGTAAGCAGGGACGGATCGCCAACGCCATGCGTACGCTGCTCAAGGTGGCCGCCATCCGCAGGGGCGCCAGGGCCATCCTGGAGATCGGCTAGCGCAGGTCCGTCCGTCCTCCGCCACCCCACCGACGGCTGACAGATCATGGAGGATGTGCCCCCAGGTTACGTGGCCGTGGGCCGTGTCCTGGGCGCCTGGGGCCTCCGGGGAGACCTGACCGTGGAACCGCTGGCGCCTCTGGAGGTCCTATCCCAGGGACGGACCGTCACCGTGGCTGGGCAGGAAATCGCAATCGAGCGCAGCCGGGGCCACGGCCGCGTCGTTCACGTGAAGCTCGCCGGCGTCGACACCCGCGAGTCGGCGGCGGCCCTTCGGGGCGCGCTCCTCCAGCTGCCGGAGCGCGACCTAGAACCTCTGCCCGAAGGCGAGTACTACCGGTTCCAGCTGATCGGCCTGCGCGTAGTGAGCAGCGATGGGCAGGACCTTGGGCGCGTGACAGAAGTGCTCTCCACCGCCGGAAACGATGTCCTCGTCGTCGAAGGCCCGCTGGGACAGATCCTCATACCCGCCGTCGACGATGTCGTGCAGCGGGTCGACCTCGACCGCGGCACCGTGACCATCGACATCATCCCCGGCCTCCTGCCCTGACGGCAGCCCCTCATCCTGGCTCCCGGCTCGTGGCTCCTGGCTCCTTGCTCCTTGCTCCTGGCTCCCTGCTCCTTGCTCCGTCCCCGTTTCCTTGACGCCTTCCTTCGGCCGTCCATATAATCGATTGGCGGCCTAAGGTGGGGATATAGCTCAATTGGGAGAGCGCGGCGTTCGCAATGCCGAGGTTGCGGGTTCGAGCCCCGCTATCTCCACCAGCTTTCCTCTCGCCCCGTGGCGCTTGCCCGTCCGGCGGGGCGCGTGGCGGTCTGTCCACTCTCCACTGTCCACTGTCCACTCATCAGGGGCGGGGGCGGGTTGCGGTCTGTCCCCTGTCCCCTGTCCACTGTCCACTCGTCAGGGGCCCCGGTAGCTCAGTTGGATAGAGCGACGGTTTCCTAAACCGTAGGTCACAGGTTCGAGTCCTGTCCGGGGCGCCACATGCGCTACCCCGAGGCGCCGCCGGCGAGCCTGGGCGGTGCGAAACAAGATCAACTGGACGCAGCCGTCATGCGCACACCTAGCGACCCCGGTTCGATGGCTTACTTTGCAAAGGGCTGCCACGCAGGGTGCATGGCTTGAGCCACCAGTGGCTGCGGGACATTGCCGTTAAGGTCTATTGAATAAATCGCAAACAGCTTGGAGTTCTCAGCTGTCGGAAACGCGCCCCGCCCGATGCCCAGGGCAGCTCCGCTGGTGGAGAACGCCATGGTTCTGCCGTCCGGCGAGACATCGATTTCGCCCACCATAGGCACGACGGAAGAGACGTCCAAGAGTCGATCGGGGGTCTGACCAGACATGTCTTTCACCCAGATGCCCGCACTCAGCGTGCCGCAGCCCCTGCCCCATACGGCGAGGGCGGTTCCGGGCACCCAGTGCGCCTCCCCATCCCTGAGCCACAGCGATCGCCCGCACTTGTCCGGATTGCTGTCGGGGACTCGAGACGTTACTCCCACCTTCGGGTCGATCACGACATATGAGTCCGCTTCCGAACCGGCCGGTTCGCTGCGATCCCTCTCAAAGGCCAGAATCAGCCCGTCTGAAGACCACATAGGGCTCAAGTAGAATTTCGAATAGCCGTCACTCTGAACGAGTGGCAGCGGCGATGACCCGAGGGGCTGGCCGTTCACAGGAATGAGGACGATTCCCTCCTGAACGGCAGCATACGCGAGCCACCGACCCGTCGAATCCCATCGAGGCGAATCGAGCACGTCCGTTTCTTGGACCAGCCGGCGGACTGATCCGGTAGTAACATCGACGATGGACGGCGTGGCCAGGAAGACCTCGCCTGGAGTGTTCGGTTCGAGCAATACCGATAGATGCGTGCTGTCCGGCGACCAGTGGGGCATTACCGCGCGAGGAACTCGAACCAGCTCGCTACCGTTCTCGTCAATTGCGACAACGGACAGGATGTCGGCATAGCCCACGCCCGCGCCAGGATGTTTGAACGTGACTTCGGTGAAGGCCAGCTTCGTTCCATCGGGCGACCACTCCGGGTAATAGACGTATCCGTTCTCCGGAGCAAAATGGCGGGTAACTTTGCCATCGCCAGCGCGGACCCATAGGGCACCATCAGCGCTGCTGACATACGCCAGCGCCGCTGTTTCCCCTTGGCCCGTGGCCTGCGCAGTTGGGATCGTGGTGACGTGAGCCGCTGGAGCCGAGGTAGCAGGGACATTTGTCTGCTCGGACGGCGTTGTAATCTCCCTTTGCGGCCCATTACATGCGCCCGACGCTACGACCAGGCCGACCATGATCGCGAAGAACAGGACGCGCATTTGCCCTCCCCTGACAGCCAGACAATTATGTTCCCTATTAAGAACGCCCGGCCGGGAGGGTATAGATACGCGTTGCGGACGGTGCTTGTGCTCAGGGATTTCGGGCACAATTGCCGCGCGATAAACGCTAGAACGCAACCAGGAAGTGCGAATATGTGCGCGAGACACCCGCGGTCTTGCCGCACAGCGCTGGAGGGGCTCATATTTGGCGGCACAGTGTAGAGACCGCCAGGTTTCCTAAACCGTAGGGCCTGCCCTGAGTCCCTCGAAGGGTCACAGGTTCGGGCAGACACCCGCCCAGCCTGCCCAGCTTGCCCGTCTGGGTCTGGGTCTGGGCGAGTCCTGTCCGGGGCGCCACTACTCCCTCCGCCGGTTCAGGCGCCCGCCACGCCCTTCACTATCATCCGCACCCCCAGGACGACGATGGCCACCGCCAGCAGCAGGAGGACGTTGCGGCCCTTGATGCGGCGCGACATCAGCGCGCCCACCTGCGCCCCCGGCACCACCCCGGCGCCGAGCGCCAGCGCCCTGACGATCTGCTGGCCCGCCAGGCTGCCATCCACCGCGTGAATGACCGAACCCCCACCCGACATGAACATCAGGACGAAGTGGGACGTGGCCACCGCGTACTGCACCGGCACATGCAGCAGGATGATCATCGCTGGCACCTGAATCACGCCGCCGCCTATGCCGAAAAAGCTCGATGCGAAGCCGGTGGCCAGGCTCAGCAGCACCCCCTGCCAGACCCTGTAAGCGTAGCGATATGTCCTCCCTTCCGGGTCGACCACCGTCCGCACCAGTACTCCGCGCCCTCTCTCTGGCAGGCGAATCGCGCGGGACGTGCCGCGCACAGAGACCACGGCTAGCGCCAGCAACATGACGCCGAACAGTGTGCTGAATACGCGCTCCGGCACGAAATGCACCGCCACCGCGCCCGCAACGACGCCCGGCGCCGATGATACGGCGAACAGCAGACCGGTAACATAATCGACGCGTCGCTGGCGGGCGTAAGCGACGGACGCCGACGTGGCGTTAGCGCAGACGACGGCCAGCGATACGGCCGTAGCCTGCTCGGGGCCGTAGCCCGGGTAAACGAGCAGCAGAAGCGGCACAAGGATGAAGCCGCCTCCGGCGCCGATGATCGTCCCATAGGCGCCGACGACCAGCCCCAGGGCGACGAGGCCCAGGAGACTAACGTCCACTACTCGTCTGCGCAGCCATCGATCTCAGCGTTGGAGGCGCTTTCCGCGTCAGTCAGGTCGCGGTTGCACGTCTGCCTCCTGGTTGAGGATATGACAGGGGTCGCGCCGCGTCGACTCGCGTGGACCGTCCGG
>JBGPMY010000207.1:0-3986 GCA_041487235.1 Dehalococcoidia bacterium | reverse complement strand
TGCCGATGGTGGGGATGCTGAGTCGCTCCGTGATGGCCCTGGCCACTTGCAGCGGCACGCACTCCAGGACGATGGCGTAAACGCCGGCCTCCTGGAGTGCGGCTGCGTCGTTCAGCAGCTTGGCGGCGGCGGCGGCGGTCTTGCCCTGGACCTTGTAGCCGCCGAACTGGTTGATGGACTGGGGCGTGAGGCCCAGGTGCCCCATGACCGGGATGCCCGCCTCTACCAGCAGGCGGACGGTCTCCGCCACACGGACGCCTCCCTCCAGCTTCACAGACTGGGCGCCGCCCTCCTGGAGCATGCGGCCGGCGTTGCGCACGGCGTCCTGCGGGCTGGCCTGGTAGCTGAGGAACGGCATATCAGCGACGACGTGCGCCCGGTGTGTGCCGCGGACCACAGCCTTTACGTGGTGGAGGATATCGTCCATCGTCACCGGTATCGTGGACTCGTAGCCGAGGACGACCATGCCGAGGGTATCGCCGACCAGGATGAGGGGGATGCCGGCCTCCTCCACCAGCCGCGCCGAGGGATAGTCGTAGGCGGTGAGCATGACGATCTTGTCGCCACGCTTCTTCATCGCCCTCAGGTCGCTGATGGAGACTCGCTTGTCCATCACGTCCGCCTCCTCACCAGGTGAGGCCCAGCTGCTGCCTCATGGCGGCCTCGAAGGCCTCGTCGTCCATCTGCTTGCGCACGGTGAGCACCATCTGGGCGTCGGTCCCCACCGGGTAGCGCAGCTTGTCTCCCTTTTCGATCGCCTCCAGGATGACCTGGGCCACCGCTTCCGGACTGGCGCGCTGGCCCCCTGGGTTCAACTTGGACGCGGCCTCCTCCCACTGCACAACCATCTCCTTGTAGGGGGAGGATTCGTCGCCAGCAGCCGCGCCCACCAGCCGCCGATTATCTGGAAAAGGCGTCTCCACGCCGCCCGGCTCCACCAGGTGCACACGGATGCCGAAGTGCCCGACCTCGTAGTGGAGCGACTCGCTGAGGGCCTCCAGCGCGTACTTGGAGGCGGCGTACAGGCCGTTCAGGGGAGCGGCCACGCGGCCCGCGACGGAGGAGACGTTGACGATCACGCCTCGCCCTCGCTGCCGCATGCCCGGAAGAAAGGCGGTGATCAGGCGGAAGGGGCCGTAGACGTTAGTCTCGAACTGGTCTTTGACATCCTCAACGGACATCTCCTCCAGAGGCCCCCACACCTCGAAGCCGGCGTTGTTGACCAGGACGTCGATCTCGCCGGCCTGGCGCACAGCCGCCTGGACTGAGGCGTCGTCGCGCACGTCCAGGGACAGGATCGAGAGGTCCCACCCGTTGGTCTTGCCGGCATCGGCCAGTTCGCGGCCCTTCTCCGGCGTGCGCATAGTAGCGATGACGCGATAGCCCTTACCGGCCAGCAGGTCGGCGGTGGCGCGGCCGATGCCGCTGTTGCTGCCGGTTATGAGGACGGTCTGCTTGGACATGGCTCTCCTTCTGCTATGCGGTGACCTCAGCGGCCACGCGAACGATTTGGTTGTCCTGATCCACGTAGATCAGCGTGGGCTTATGCGACCGCGCCTCAGCTTCCGGCACGTCCGTGTAGGTGAGAACGATGACGAGATCCCCTTCGTTGACGAGGCGGGCGGCAGCGCCGTTGATCACCACCTGGCCGGAACCCCGCGCTCCCTCTATGGCGTAGGTGGTGAGACGGTTGCCGTTGTTCAGGTCCAGCACCTGCACCTGCTCGTACGGCAGGATGTCGGCGGCCTCCATGAGGGCAGTGTCCAGGGTGATAGAGCCCTCATAGCTCATGTTGGCCGCCGTCACCGTGGCCCGGTGTATCTTGCTCTTGAGCATGATGCGCATCTGCCGGCATCCTTCCACCCGCCGGGGCGGCCCCAAGGGGCGCGAAAAAACCCTTCCGCTAACCGAAAGGGCACGTTGGAAGCCGCGCTTCGCTCTATGCGCCGTCTCGGTCGGGGGCCCCGATCCAAGCGGGTCTGGCTACCTCTATTCGTGTCGGCCTGCCTGCCGGCAGGCAGGCTCACCGTCCTTCCGAGGAAGGATCGATGGCAACGTAAGTGTACCAGACGTAACGGCGTTGTCAACCAGGGCTTGACGCTCTGGCGTTTGGGCTTATCTTAGTAGTACTGGCGACATCAATAACGTGGCGGTTGATTCAACGGCGCAACTAGGATATCCACGTGAAGATATCTAAGACCGGCCTCGTCGGCGGTCTGGTTGGCTTCATTCCGACATTCTTTTTCGGATTCGGCGTCCTGCTTCCCAGCGACCGTGTAAGGGACGATCCTGCATGGCCTCAGTGGGTAAGTTTGGCCTTGGCTCTCGCGTACCTCGCGGCTGCAGTTGCTTCTGTCGTGCCAACGCGGCTTCGATGGATAATTCTCATCGCTACCGGCGCAGGCACCGCAGCCACCGGTTTACTCCTCGGTCGCTCGCCTCACCTCGGACCGGCTGCTATTCTCTTCACATTGCCTCCTGCCGTGGTCCTTCTGGTCGCTGCGGGGACGACTGCGGCGACGAGCCAAAAGGCGCTCGAATAGATGCGCCGTTGCGTCTACGCTGTGATTCCCGTCCAGGTCGCCCAAGACCCTGGGCCATGAGCACGGGTGGGCGTCCACGGGCACGAGCGACAACACTAGGCCCCCGCCAGAAGGCGGGGGCCTGTGCGATCAGACGAGGCTGGTCGGAGGAGACGCGTCGGCTAGAAGCGGCCGGGAGGAGAACCGAACCCGCGGAAGGGTCCGTCCTGCGCCTCCCAGCGCTTCACTTGGAGGACCTTGAAGACCTCCCCGACGACTTCCGCGCTGTCGTGCGGCTCGTCCATCCGATCCCACTCTTTGGTCGTGTCCTTTTGCCCCGGGCTCGTCACGGTTTTCTCCTCCTCTTGCTGCTGAAGAGAACTAAACGACTGTTCGGCCATCAAGTCCAATTCTCGCCTACGCAGGTGAACGTATCGGTTAACTGAACGCTGACGACGGTGAAGACGGGGTAAATAAAGCTCGTACTATCCGGTAATGCAATTCAATAATCGTCGTGCGTCTGACCGGCCAGTCGGTCCGGATCGGCGGTACGGTGGTCGAAATCGAAGCTCCTGTGCTAAGCTAGCGCGTGCTTACCCTGGCGTAAACGTGAAGGAGGAAGCCCAATGCGGGAAGCCGTAATAGTCGACATGGTGCGCACGCCCTTCGGCAAGGCCGGACAGCGTGGAGTGTTTCGCGACGTAACCCACGTGGAGCTGGTCGTGCCGCTGCTGCACTCCATACTGGAGCGGAGCAATCTGGCGGCCGAAGAGGTGGACGAGCTGCTGATGGGGTCCGTGGGGATCGCCGGCATGCTCACCCGCTCGCGCCACTACATCTTCGAGGCAGGCCTGCCCTTCAGCATCTCCGCCACGGACATGAACAAGCAGTGCGGCTCCTCGCTGCAGGCGTCTACGCAGGGGGCATTCGCCGTCATGGCCGGCATGTCGGACATCGTGCTGGCGGGCGGCGTGGAGACGATAGACCGCGTGCAGCCCATCCCTCCGGGAGACGAGCGAAACCTGGGCCAGGTCCAGAGCGCGGACGTGATGTCGCGGGAGATGCTGCCCGCCAGCTGGCCAGGCGAGAAGAAGCCGATCTGGAACAAGCGCTGGTACCAGGTGGTAGAGCCCTGGATTATGGACATGGGCGCCACCGCCGAGAAGCTGGCGGGAGAGCGAGGGGTCTCCCGTGAGGACGCCGACCGGTTCTCACTCGATAGCCACCGTAAAGCGATCAGGGCCCAGAAGGAGGGGCTCCTGGCCAGCGAGATCCAGCCGATAACGATCGAGTACTCCGACGGCTCCAAGGTCACGGTGGATACGGACCAGAACCCGCGCGAAGACACGACGATGGAGAAGCTGGCGCAGCTCAAGCCCTCTTACCGGCCGGACGGCCTGGTGACGGCGGGGAACGCCTGCCCCCGCACAGACGGCGCGGCGATGGCGCTGATCATGGACAAGG
>JBGPMY010000206.1:0-3992 GCA_041487235.1 Dehalococcoidia bacterium | reverse complement strand
GTCCTCCTCGTCGATATCGCGCAGCTCAGCGATCTCAGGGTGGCGGTAGAGGGCGTTGTCGTCGAAGTTGAGCTTGGCGTCGGCGGCCAGGAGGCGAGCGTCGGCGGTGACGACGAGAGGGTTGATCTCCGCCAGGGAGCAGTCATTCTCGGCGAAGGCGTTGTAGAGGCCGGCGATCAGGGAGGCGGCGGGCCGCATCAGGTCGCCGCTCAGGCCGATGGCGACGGCCAGGCCGCGGCCCTGGAAGGGCTGGAAGCCGACCGTGGGGTCTACCGGCGTCTTGTGGATGCGCTCGGGCGTCTTAGCGGCCACCTCCTCGATCTCCACGCCGCCGTCGGCGGAGGCCATGACCAGGGGCAAGCCGATGGAGTTATCGATGACGATGCCCAGGTACAGCTCGCGCTCCACCTGCAGCTGCTCCTCGACGAGGACGCGCTTGACCAGGCGGCCTTCGGGGCCGGTCTGGTGGGTGACGAGGTGCATGCCGATGATCTGGCTGGCTGCCTGTCGGGCCTGGTCCGGAGTGGCGGCCAGCTTGATGCCGCCGCCCTTGCCGCGGCCGCCGGCGTGGATCTGGGCCTTGACGACGACGGGAACGCCTAGCTCGCGAGCGATCTGGGCGGCCTCTTCGGGGTTATCGGTCACGCGGCCGCGCGGCACTGGCACGCCGTAGCGGGCGAGGAGCGTCTTCGCTTGATACTCATGTACTTTCATGTCTTCCTACCTGATCTCGTAGTAGACCGTCTGCAACGGGTCTGCGCTGGAGCAGATGATCAGCCGCGGCGCGCCGTCAACAAGGCCGATGCGGCAGGTGACGTCCTGTCCGACGAGCGGCGGGTCGACGGCGTAGCGGCCGCGGCCGGGGCAGTTGGTGATGAGGGTGGATGGATTGTAGGCGCAATCTTCGTAGTCGATCGTTCTGCCAACGAACTTGGTCAGGAAAGCGACCTGGTCATCGGGGGCGGCGGCGGGAGTGCCTTCGCTGGCCGGCGGGTGAGCGGTCGCTCCGGGGGCGTGGCCGTCGGGCGTCTCAGTATCGCTGGCGGTCTCCTCGGCTATCGGGGTCTTCTCGTCACCGCCCGCGCCCGGCTGGCGAGAGGGGGATGTCTGGCCCGGCTTCGTGCCCGCCGCTGTCTCGCCAGGCCCGGTCGAACCGCCGTCGCCGCCGCAGGCCAGAGCGAGAAGAGCGATGGCCAGAGCGGCGACGAGGAATGCAGGCAGCCTGGGCATGTGACCGCGACCAAGTGTAGCCGACGGCCAGGCAGCGAACAAGGAACGAAAACTTGGAACCAGTTCACTGCGAGGTGACGTATCTCTAACAGCGATAGCTGGCGAGGACAAACTTCCGGCATACTGTAGCTAAGCGAGGAGCACGGCCATGACAGTTGGCCGCTTTGCCTGGGTGTTGACGGTGATCCGGGTGCTGATGGGCGCCTTCTTTCTGATGGAAGGGGTGCAGCAGCTGGCCAGCGGCTATATCGGCGGCAGCGAGCTGGCGGAGAAGTTCCAGAAGGCGCTGGACAAGGACACCGCGCTGCCCCCGTACGGCTACCTGCTGGAGCACGTTTTCCTGAAGATCGACGATCCGCTGACCGTGCTGGTGATCATCGGCGAGCTGGCGGTGGGCACGGCCCTGGTCCTGGGGTTGCTGACGCGCTTCACGGTGGCGACCGCGCTGTTCATGAACGCCAACTTCTTCCTGATGAACGGCTTCCACGCCGACTCCGGCGGCATCGATGCGGTGTTCATCGTGGGCGAGATCGTGCTGTTCGCCTTCGCCTCGCGGCAGGCGTTGAGCGCCGACGAGGCGCTGGCCAGGCGGGGTGTATCGGGCATGCTGATGAGCGGGGCCGTGGGCCATTCCAGGGCCTGAGCTTGTCTTCAGCCGCGCCACGCGGTTGGTGTAAGATGGCTCTCGCCATGGTGGAGCCGCGTTTCGGGGAGTTCGACGTCAGCAGCGGGGAGGCGCGCAGGGCGCTGCACGAGCAGAACCGCCTGTCCTGGAACGAGGCGACGAAGGCCCACAACAGCCATAAGGCGGACCAGGCCAAGTTCTTCCGCGAAGGTGGCAACAAGCTCCATCTGGAGGAGGTTGGACTGCTCGGCGACCTCGCGGGCAAGTCAGTGCTGCACCTGCAGTGCAACTCGGGCCAGGATACGCTCTGTATCAAGCAGCTCGGCGCGGCGAAGGTGACCGGCGTCGATATCAGCGACGAGGCGATCGACTTCGCGAGGAAGCTGTCGAGGGACTCCGGTCTGGAGGCGACGTTCCACCGCGCCGACATCTACGACTGGCTGGTGGAGGCGGCGAGGAAAGACGAGCGATGGGATATAGTCTTCTGCTCCTACGGCGCGATCATCTGGCTCTCCGACCTTGCGACGTGGGCGAAGAGGTTCACGGCGCTGCTGAAACCCGGCGGTCGCTTCGTCACCGTGGAGTTCCACCCGATCGAGATGATGTTTGACGAGGACTATGGGCACAAGTTCCCCTACTCCACCGACGCCAGACCGCTCACCTGGGCCGACGGCGTCGGCGACTACGTCGGCGACTCGGGTCCATTGCTGACGCCATCGGGATGGCTGGAGGGCGTCAAGGCCTTCCAGAATCCACACCCCGTCCACGAGTTCCACTGGGGCACCGGGGAGATCATCACAGCGCTGCTGGATGCGGGCCTGATCATCGAGCACTTCACGGAGTACGGCTACGCCACGTGCAAGCTATACCACGAGATGGTTGAGCTCCCCGGCCGCAAGTGGGGGCTCCCCGCGGGCGTGCCGAGCTTCCCGCTGATGTATTCGGTCGCGGCGCGCAAGGCGGCGTAGGGGCGCAGCATGCTGCGCTCCTACATTCGCGCTAAGCGGCCAGGAAGTCCAGGACTGCCTGGTTGACGCGGGCCGCTTGCCCGAATATCAGACCGTGTGTGGCGCCGGGGATAATGCACAGCTGGGCAGCCGGGATCGCCCGGAAGAGGGCTACTGTATGCTCCAGCGTCATGAGATCGCGGTCAGCGGCCATGACCAGCGTGGGCGCCTTGATGGTGGCCAGTTCCTCCGGCTTGATCTTGGGTTCCGTCAGGATCATGCGCTGGATCTTCTGGAAGACGACCGGCCAGTGGTCGGGACCGTCCGGGGTGAGATGTTTGTAGGCGTCGGCGAACAACGCGGGAAACGTTTCGGCTGTCCACGACTCGACAGACGCTTCTTCGGTCAACCCGTCGCAGTCGAAGTTGGCACTGATGGCGACGAGCTTCTTGACGAGGTCAGGGCGGCGCATGGCGACGATGAGGCCGACGATGGCGCCGTCGCTGTAGCCGACGAGGTGGGCGTTGGGGATCCCCAGCGCCTCCATGAAACCGATCGTGTCCCGGGCCATGGCGTCGTAAGTGATGGGGCCTTCGACGTCTGCTGTGCGGCCGTGGCCGCGGCGTTCGGGCAGGATAACCCGGTAGCGCTTGGCCAGCTCCGGCGTCTGGGCGAAGAACGTCTCGATGGTGCAGAAGCCGCCGTGCATGAGCAACAGAGGCTCGCCTTCGCCGTGTATCTCGTAGTAGGTCTTGAGGCCGTTGACGTTTATGTACTGGCCGGCGTCGCCCATCTCTCCCTCCTTGCTTTGGGGCAGTTTCCGCGCCCTACGGATAGTAGGACTCGGGCGTCACGCGCAAGACAACGCGCTGCTCCTTGCGGGCGCGCTCCTCGATGGCCGGTCGCATCGACTCGGGCAGAGGGTTGCCGGCCATCTTCCCGCCCACGCGCATCATCGTCTCGGCGACGCGCTCTTTCTCGATGCGGCCGCGGCCGTAGACGGTGAGGTAAGGGAAAGGGTACTGCTCGCCCAGCACGCACAGGGAGACGCGAGGGTCGCGGCGGACCGCTTTCGCCTTGGCGCGAGTCTCCGTTGTCGAGATGAGGATATCGTCGCCGTCCAGCACGTAGTAGACGGGCGAGAGCTGCGGCGGGGCACGTCTGCGTTCGGCGCCGACGATGGCGAGACG
>JBGPMY010000205.1:0-4004 GCA_041487235.1 Dehalococcoidia bacterium | reverse complement strand
GGAAGTAACCCTCCTTGTAGCGGGGCTTGTAGCCCAGGTTGGGGCTCTCTTCCCTTCCCGTGTTCCACTGGCCCTCCACCGAGTCCACGTAGTAATAGCCGGAGTGCTCGTTCTGGTCGTAGCGAACGTCATCGAAGACGAAGAACTCAAGCTCCGGCCCCCAGTAGGACGTCTCCGCTATGCCGGTGGACTTGAGGTACTCCTCTGCTTTCCTGGCTACGTAGCGCGGGTCACGGGTATAGGGCTTCTTGGTTACGGGATCTGATATGTCGCAAAGGATGGAGAGGGTGGGCACGGAACAAGCGGGGTCAATGCGCGCGGTGGCCGCGTCCGGCAGGAGGATCATGTCGGACTCCTGGATCTGCTGGAAGCCGCGGATGCTGGAGCCGTCGAAGCCGATGCCGTCGACCCAGATGGATTTCGGGAAGTCCTCAAACTCCACGATCTCCTTTGGAGGGATCGAGAAGTGTTGCCAGAGGCCCGGCAAGTCGGTGAACTTGAGGTCGACGATCTGGAGGTTGTTCTTCTTGATTAGATCGCTGACTTTTTGGGCGTCTTGTGGTGTCAAGGTCGATTCCTCCTTAGTGCAGGTGTGGCGCCTGAGATTATAGGTGCAACTCGATCACTGGGCGAGGCAGGCAAGGGCGCTTTAGGTCACTCGTAACACGATGGTAATGCGGCCGAACTAGACGGCGGCGTCACCCCGCTCACCTGTGCGCACGCGGATCGAATCCGATACGGGGATCAAGAAGATCTTGCCGTCGCCGATGTTGCCGGTGCGGGCGGCGTCGCAGATGATCTTGACCACCTTGTCGCTATCGCTGTCAGCGACGACCGTTTCGATCTTCACCTTGGGCAGCATATCCACCGTGTACGTCTCGCCGCCGCGGCCCATGTGAACGATCCCTTTCTGGACGCCGCGGCCGGTGACGTGGACGATGTTCATGCCGTGGAAGCCGGCGTCGGATAGCGCGTTCTTGACGTCGTCCAGCTTCTCGGGTCGGATGATGGCTTCTATCTTCTGCATGTTACGTATCGCTCCTTACTACGCTTCGCTGCCGGCGCTGTGGGTCTGCGGCGCCGCGGGACGGGGCGCCGGGACCGTCTGCGTGCTCTGGGCCACCGGGATGGCGCTGCCTTCCTCGAAGGCGTAGCCGCGCTCGCCGTGCTGCGTAACGTCCAGGCCCAGCTCCTCTTCCGCCTCACTGACGCGCAGACCCATCGTCATATCCAGGACCTTCAGTATGATAGCAGTGACGGTGAACGAGTAGACCCATACGACGCCGATGGCGGCCAACTGGTCCAAAATCTGGCGGCCGTTGCCGTGCGTCAGCCCATCGACGCCGCCGATCGTAGCGGCCGCAAAGAGGCCGGTAGCGAAGGCGCCCCAGGTGCCTCCCAGGCCGTGCACGGCGACGACATCCAGAGAGTCGTCCAGGCTCGTGCGGGCCCGCAGGCGGACGGCGAGGTAGCAGATGAGCCCCGCCACGCCGCCGATGACGATCGCCTCCATCGGCTGCACGAAACCAGAGGCAGGCGTAATCGCGACCAGGCCGGCGACGGCGCCGGAGGCGGCGCCGATGACGCTGGGCTTCCCGCCCAGCGCCCAGCTGCCGAACATCCACGAGAGGGCGGCGGCGGCGGCGGCCGTGTTCGTGACGACGAAGGCGTTGGCCGCCTGACCGCTGGCCGCTCCCGCGCTGCCGGCGTTGAAGCCGAACCAGCCGAACCAGAGGATGGCCGCCCCGAGGACGATGTACGTGGCGTTGTTTGGCTCCATGGGATCTTTGCCCAATCCCTTGCGCCGGCCGAACAGCCAGGCGGCGGCCAGTGCGGCGGCGCCGGCGTTGACGTGAATGGCGGTGCCGCCGGCGAAGTCCAGGGCGTCAATCCCGAAGGCGCCGCCTGTACCCAGCGTGCCAAGCCAGCCGCCGCCGAACACCCAGTGCGCGACCGGGTCATACACGAGGAGCGACCAGAGGAGCATGAAGACCAGGAAGGTGCTGAACTTGGCCCGCTCCGCGAAGGCGCCCGTGATCAGCGCGGGCGTGATGATGGCGAACATGGCCTGGAAGATCATGAACGCCTCGTGGGGGATTGTCACGGCGGTAGTGATGTTAGATGGCGCCGGAGCGAACCCCACATCCTTGAGGCCGAAGAAGGAGAGATCTCCAATGAGGCCCCCCTGGTCCGGCCCGAAGGCCAGCGTGTAACCGATCACGACCCACTGCACGCCGACAAGGCCGACGACAATGAAGCTCTGCATGATGGTGGCAAGGACGCTCTTGCTGCGGGTAAAGCCGCCGTAGAAGAAGCCGAGGCCCGGCGTCATAATCATGACGAGGGCGGCGGCCGCAAGAACCCACGCCGTATCGCCTGAGTTGATTTCTGGCATGACGAATAACTCCCCCCTATGGAAAAATTGCTTGGGGCAAAACTATCACGGGAAGCCAGCGGGAATGTTACGCGCGTGTTACAGGCAGATTAAACGGGTGTTACGAAGAGCGACGAGGCGCCGTTCCGTCAGGCGCGGAAGCGGTAACCGACGTTGCGGACGGTCTCTATGAACACGCTGTGGCGGTCCTCTATCTTGGAGCGCAGCCGTCGGACGTGCACGTCCACGGTGCGGGCGCCGCCGTAGAAGTCGTACCCCCAGACCTTGTTCAGGAGGGTGTCCCGGCTGAAGACGCGGTCGCGGTTCGTGGCCAGGAAGCGCAGCAGCTCGTACTCCTTGTAGGTCAGCTCGACAGGTTTGCCGGCGACGTGAACGGTGTAGTTGGCCAGGTCCATGACCAGATCGCCGCACTTGAGGATGTTCCTGGCGTCCACGCGGTGCCGCTTCCAGAGGGCTTGCGTGACGCGCGCGCGCAGCTCCTCCGGCGGTGCGCCAATCAGGACGAAGTCGTCGAGCTCCTTGGTGGGATCGAACGCCGCCAGCCGCTCCCGGGCGACGATGGCGATAACGGGCGGAGCCTCGCCGGACTGGGCCGCCTCCAGGAACGCCTTCGCCGTTGCGTCTTCGGCCACAGACGACAGATCCAGGACCACAACATCGAAGTCGCCGGCCGGCGCATCATCCGCTCCCGGAGGGCGCAGAGTCACCTGGAAGCCGTCGTCTTCCAGCGCCTTAGCGTAGGGAGCGACGCCATCGTCACCGATGACCAGGACGTTCCGCATGCCTAATTATGGAACAGGGGAGAGGGAAGAGGGAACAAGCAGCAAGCAACAAGGAACAAAGCAACAGAGGAACAGGAGAGCAGGTGCTAGAATTGAATCGTGACTGGGGAACCGGCGGGCCGCGCAGTTGGTGTTGAGGCCGTGCCGTCAGAGCGCAAGCCCGCGTGGCTGAAGGTGCGCTTTCCCGGCGGCGCCAACTACATGCGTCTGAAGGGGATCATGCGCCAGGGCCGGCTGCACACCGTGTGCGAGGAGGCTCGCTGCCCGAACATTGGCGAGTGCTGGGAGGCGGGCACCGCCACCTTCATGATCCTGGGCGACACCTGCACCCGCGCCTGCGGGTTCTGCGCCGTGAAGACGGGCCGCCCGCTGGCTCTCGACCGGTTGGAGCCGATGCGCGTCGCCAGCGCCGTCCGCGAGATGGGACTGACGCACGCCGTGGTCACATCCGTCAACCGAGACGATGAGCCGGACGGCGGCGCCGCCATCTTCGCGGCCACGATTCGCTGGATTCGCAGGCTCTCTCCAGGGACTTCAGTAGAGGTGTTGATCCCGGACTTCGTAGGAAACTGGGACGCCCTGGCCACAGTGATGGCCGCGCGGCCGGAGATCCTGAACCACAACACGGAGTCTGTGCCGCGCCTGTACCGCCGCGTGCGGCCGAGGGCCCGCTACGAGCGATCGCTGGAGCTGCTGCGTCGCGCCAAGGAGCTGGACCCAGGGACGATCACCAAGAGCGGGCTGATGGTCGGGCTGGGCGAGACGAAGCACGAGCTCCTGCTGGTGTTCGCAGACCTGGTGGACGCCGGTGTCGAGGTGCTGACTCT